>JAEPNS010000114.1:0-5482 GCA_017643325.1 Alphaproteobacteria bacterium
ACGCCCTTAAGGAAGCCCAGAAAGCCAAGGATGAGCGTGCCGTCTCGACGTTCCGCCTGATCACGGCGGCGCTGAAGGACCGCGACATCGCAGCGCGCAGCAAGGGCAACCCGGACGGAATCTCCGACGACGAGATCCTGCAGATGCTGCAGACGATGGTGAAGCAGCGCCGGGAATCGATCTCCATGTACGAGAAGGGCGGCCGGCTGGAGCTGGCCGAGCAGGAGGCCGAGGAAATCGAGATCATCCAGCGATTCCTGCCGGAGCAGCTCGACGAGGAGGCCACCGAGCGGGCCGTCGAGAAGACCATCGAGGACGTCGGCGCCAGCGGGCTGAAGGACATGGGCGCCGTCATGGGTGCGCTGCGCGAGGAATATGCCGGCCAGATGGACTTCGGCAAGGCCAGCGCGATCGTGAAGACGCGCCTGTCGAACTGAGCGCCGGCGAAACAGTCCACGCAATTTCCACTTATCCTCAGTCGTCGCGGATATCGCGCGACTCGGCGAGGTTGTAGGTTTCCGACCCTGTTCAGACGGGTGTGAGGATCATGGCCTTCCCGCCGCAATTTCTCGACGAGTTGCGCGCGCGGCTTCCGGTGTCGGAGGTCGTGGGGCGGAAGGTGCGCCTCGTCCGCAAGGGCCGGGAGTTTTCCGGCCTGTGCCCGTTTCACAACGAGAAGACGCCGTCCTTCACGGTCAACGACGAGAAGGCCTTCTATCATTGCTTCGGCTGCGGCGCGCATGGCGACGTGATTTCCTTCGCCATCGAGACCGAGGGTCTGAGCTTTCCCGAGGCGGTGGAGAAGCTCGCCGGGCAGGCCGGGCTGCAGGTGCCCCAGTCGACGCCGGAGGAGAAGGCCCGCGCGAAAGTCCGCGCCACGCTCTACGACGTGGTCGAGGCGGTCTGCGCCTGGTACGAGGAGAACCTCCGCTCTTCCGAGGGCCGCGCGGCCTATGATTACCTGCGCGGACGCGGCTTCAGCGACGAGACGATCCGGCAGTTCCGGCTCGGCTACGCGCCCGACGGGCGCGGGCGCCTGCTGCAGGCGATGGAGAGCCGGGGCATCCGCCGCGACCAGCTCGTCGAGGCCGGCCTGATCAAACTGCCGGAAGGGGGCGGGGACCCGCGCGACTACTTCTTCGACCGGGTGATGTTCCCGATCGCCGACGGGCGCGGCCGCCCGATCGCCTTCGGCGGGCGGATCATGGGCGACGGCCAGCCGAAATACCTCAACTCGCCCGAGACGCCGCTCTTCCACAAGGGCCGCAACCTCTACAACTACGCGATGGCGCGCGAGGCGTCGCGCGCGGCCGGTACCGTGATCGTCGCCGAGGGCTACACCGACGTGATCGCGCTGGCCCAGGCGGGCCTGCCGAACGCCGTCGCGCCGCTGGGCACCGCGGTGACCGAGGAGCAGATCGGCCTGCTGTGGCGGATCGTCGACGAGCCGGTCCTGTGCTTCGACGGCGACAACGCCGGCGCCCGCGCGGCGCTGCGCGCGGCCGAGCGCGCCATGCCGATCCTCAAGCCGGGCAAGACGCTGCGCTTCATGGGTCTTCCCGCGGGCGAGGACCCGGACTCGCTCGTCGCCGGCCGCGGCGCGGACGGCTTCCGCACGCTGCTCGCTGGCGCGCGCCAGCTCGTCGACGTGATCTGGCAGGCCGAGGTGACGGCCGCGCGCCACGACACGCCCGAACGCCGCGCGGACCTCGAGCGCCGCATCAACGCGCGGCTTGCCGCCATCGCCGATGACGGCGTGAAGTATCACTACCAGCAGGTCATGCGCGAGCGGTTGCGGGACCTGTTTTTTGCAAACCGGAGAAATAAATACGGCGCAAAACGCGTAGATAAGTTCCAATCAGGCACAAATCGCGGGTCCGGACCCGGCGCGCCGCTGCCCGGATTGCGCGCCCGGGGCGATATCGGCGCCGTGAAGGCGATGCAGGAGCGCACGCTGCTGGCGACACTGGTCAACCATCCTGACCTGATCCAGGACTCCTCCGAGGCGTTGAGCGAAATTTCCCTGCAAAGCAAGGAGCTTGACACCCTGCTCCGGGAGATTTTAAACCTCGCGTTTTCCGCACCGGTGCTTGACAGCCGGGACCTGCAACGCCATTTGATCGAGGGTGGCTTTGAAAGGCTGCTGGGGGTGGTGCTGGATCCGCAGGTGTACCGTCAGGCGTCGTTCGCGGCGCCGGATGCCACCTTGCTGGATGCACGCGCGGCACTGGACGAGATGCTGGCGGGGTATGCCCGCATGCGTCTGAAGACGATCGACCGGGCGGATGCCGCAAAGGACGCGAGGGACGACATGAACGAGAAGAACAGCAATCGCCTGGTCAGCATCGTTCGCGAATCGTCGAACGCGGGCGGCGTTTAGAGCACAGACTTGATTGGGTAACACCGCGGCCCGTCGGGCCAGCGTGGCGAGGTACGAACATGGCACGAAACGAAGCCCAGGAAGAGGCAACCGACGAGCGCGAGGAAAACACCGACGGTCCGCTGATGGACGGCTCGGTGCAGGGCGTCAAGAAGATGATCGCGCGCGGCAAGGAGCGCGGGTTCATCACCTACGACGAGCTCAACGAGACGCTGCCGCAGGAACAGGTTTCCTCCGAACAGATCGAGGACGTGCTCGCGCAGCTCTCCGAGATGGGCATCAACGTCGTCGAGGAGGAGGAGAAGGACGACTCCGCCGCCGCAGGCGACAGCGGCGACAAGGATGACGCCAAGGCCAAGGCCGACGACGACAAGCCCGCCGAAGAGGCGCCGGCCCCCGCCACCAAGACCCGCACCACGCGCGAGGAGGACCTCGGGCGCACCGACGACCCGGTGCGCATGTACCTGCGCGAGATGGGCTCGGTCGAGCTGCTGTCGCGCGAGGGCGAGATCGCCATCGCCAAGCGCATCGAGGCCGGCCGCGAGAAGATGATCGGCGCGATCTGCGAATCGCCGCTGACCATCCGCGCGATCATCGCCTGGCGCGACGCGCTGGACAAGGAGCAGATCCTGCTGCGCGACGTCATCGACCTCGACGCCACCCACAGCGGCGGCCCGGGCGAGGACAACTCCGCCAACGGCGGCGCGCAGGCGAACCAGAACAACAACGCCAACGGTGCCGACAACAAGGCCAACGGCGCGGACGCGAAGAAGGCCGACAACGACAACAGCGAGTCCGACGACGACGATGACGACGAGGGCGCGAACCTCTCGCTCGCCGCGATGGAGGCCAAGCTGAAGCCGGAAGTGCTCGGCCTGTTCGAGGACATCGACAAGACCTACAAGAAGCTGCGCAAGCTGCAGGAGCAGCGGCTCGCCGGCATGAAGAACAAGTCCGACGCGCTGTCGGCGGCCCAGGAGAAGCGCTACACCAAGCTGCAGCGCGAGCTGGTCGACTACATGGAGCAGGTCCAGCTCAACAACGGCCGCATCGAGGCGCTGGTGGACGAGCTCTACGGCCTCAACCGCCGCATGACCAGCTTCGAGGGCAAGCTCATGCGCATGGCCATCGACGCCGGCGTGACCCGCGAGGACTTCCTCGAGGAATACATGGGCAACGAGCTCGACCCGCGCTGGGTGAGCCGTGTCGGGCGCCTCAAGCGCAAGGGCTGGAAGAAGTTCGCCGACAAGAACGGCGACGAGATCCGCGCCATCCGCAAGGAAATCATGGAGATCTCCGCGCGCGTCGGCCTGCCGATCTCCGAACTGCGCCGGATCGTCCAGGTCGTCCAGCAGGGCGAGAAGGAGGCCAGCCGCGCCAAGAAGGAGATGGTCGAGGCCAACCTGCGCCTCGTGATCTCCATCGCGAAGAAGTACACCAACCGCGGCCTGCAGTTCCTGGATCTGATCCAGGAGGGCAACATCGGCCTGATGAAGGCGGTCGACAAGTTCGAGTACCGCCGCGGCTACAAGTTCTCGACCTACGCCACCTGGTGGATCCGCCAGGCGATCACCCGCTCGATCGCCGACCAGGCGCGCACGATCCGCATCCCGGTGCACATGATCGAGACGATCAACAAGCTGGTGCGCACCTCGCGCCAGATGCTCCACGAGATCGGCCGCGAGCCGACGCCGGAGGAACTGGCCGGGCGGCTGCACATGCCGCTGGAGAAGGTCCGCAAGGTCCTCAAGATCGCCAAGGAGCCGATCTCGCTGGAGACGCCCATCGGCGACGAGGAGGATTCCCACCTCGGCGACTTCATCGAGGACAAGAACGCGGTCCTGCCGGTGGACGCGGCGATCCAGTCGAACCTGCGCGAGACCACCACCCGCGTGCTCGCCTCGCTGACCCCGCGCGAGGAGCGCGTGCTGCGCATGCGTTTCGGCATCGGCATGAACACGGACCACACGCTGGAAGAGGTCGGCCAGCAGTTCTCGGTGACCCGCGAGCGCATCCGCCAGATCGAGGCGAAGGCGCTGCGCAAGCTCAAGCACCCGAGCCGCTCGCGCAAGCTGCGGAGCTTCCTGGACCACTAGGGTCGCAGTTAAAGAACGAAAAAGGGGCTGGAAAATTCCGGCCCCTTTGTTTTTTGGCTGGAGGTCTGGCGGCGCGCTAGTTCACCCGCTTGACCGTGATGTCCTTGCCGGACTTCTTCCACGTCTCGCGGATCTCGTCGATGTGTTCCTCGTCGTAGAAGATGTTCTCGAGGATGTCGCCGGGCTTGTCGTAGATCACCATGACGATGCCGTTGGTGAGGCCGACATTCTTGAAGCCGCGCATGACGTCGATGGGCACCGAGAAGGTGTCCATGGGGTTCAGCACGACCTTGTGCTGGCCCTGGTCGCCGTAGCCGAACTCGAAGGTGCCGGTCATCTGCACGAAGACCTCCGCCACGTCATGGGCATGAAGCTGAACCTCGTGGCCCGGCGGCAGTTCGACATAGCTGATGTGGAAATGGTGCGGTGAGGTGATCTTCGCGTCCTTGAGATACCCCTCGGGCGAGATCACGTGGAAGTGGCGGCGTTCGCCGATCTCGTCGTCGCGGTCTTCCTTGAAGATGGAATCGTCCTCGATCAGGTCGTTGAAACGGGCCACATGCTTGGTCTCGACCTCGGCCGGGTCCATCTCGCGTGATTCCTTGATGCGGAAGGTGGTGGCGTTGTCGGGCTTTTCGGTTTCGGTGACGGACATGTTTTCCTCCTGCGGTGAGTTGGTTATGCGCGAACGGCGTTCGCGTGCTCGATGAGCATTCCGGTGAGTTCGGCGGGCGCGGTCAGCATGGCGTCGTGGCCCGACGCGAGTGTCTCGACCGGCCAGCCCCAGTCGCGGACCATGTCCTCAACGGGCTGGAACAGATGGGCGATGGGGCCCTCGGTGCAGCGGATATAAAGCCGGGGCAGGGCGGCGCTCGCGGCGGTGTCCTCGGGCAGCGGCTCGTTGTAGGTGGCCAGCGGGTGCGGGGTCATGCGCGCTTCCACCCAGGACGCCAGCGCCGGATCGTCGATGCCCAGCGCGTCGGCCGTGAGCGGTTCGCGGTAGGGG
>JAEPNS010000114.1:5492-8984 GCA_017643325.1 Alphaproteobacteria bacterium
GGGGAGTCGCCCTTCATCGCTTCTTTTGCGGCCGCGACCCGCTCGTCGTCCCACAGATCGACGCCCCTGCCGCCGGGCGGCACGATGTAGGCGTCGAGATAGACGAGGCTGCGCAGGCGCTCGGCGATACCCGGCGCCGCCATGGCCACGACCAGGCCCGCGTAGCTGTGGCCGACAAGAATGACGTCGTGCAGGTCTTCGTAGAACAGCAGGTTCACCACGTCCTGAGCGTGAATGCCCAGGTCGATGCCGCCGTCGAGGCGGTGCACGTTCTCGCCGCAGCCGGTCAGGGTGGGCGTGCGAACCTCGTGGCCCCGGGCGCGGAGCAGCGGCGCGGTATCGCGCCAGCACCAGCCGCCGTGCCAGGACCCGTGGACGAGCACGAACGTCGCCATGGAACAGTTCCTATTTATACAATCGTATAAAAATATTATACGACTGTATAAAATTGTCAACGGCCCCGGAACCGGTGGTAGAAGCGGGGTCGGCGAAAGCAGGCGAGGGACGATGAGCCGCGACGAATTCGAGGAAGGGCGCAAGATGTCGATCCTGCGCGCGGCGGAGGCAGTCTTCGCGGACAATTCCTACGAGGGCGCGTCGATCCGCACGATCGCGTCCCGGGCGGGCGTGAACCCGGCTCTGGTCGGCTACTACTTCGGGACCAAGAGCGAGCTCTATGCCGAAATCATCTCCGGCCGGTACCGCGACATCACCGAGGAACGCGACCGGCTGCTGGACGAGGTCCCGCGCGACCTGGCCGGCCGGCCGGCCGTCGAAGCCATTTTGCGGGCGTGGTTCGGCCCGTTCGTCTCGCGGCTCGATTCCCCCGATGGCGAGACGTTCGTGCGCCTGCTTACGCGCGAGGTGCAGGATCCGGCCCATGGCGAACGCGGTGTCGTCGAGACGATCCTGAACCCCTCGGCCGCGCGTTGTCTCGAACGCCTCGCTGCGGCCCTGCCCGACGCGACGCCGAGCGACGTGGCATGGGGATACCAGTTCGCGATTGCCATCATGCTCAGCAGCGTGACCGGCGCCGACCGCACGCAAAGCCTCTCCTCCGACGACCTGACGGTGCCCGAGGGACGGGAGCTGCTGGACACGATGGTCGAGTTCGCGGCGTCCGGCCTGGTGAGCCTTGTCGAGAGGCGAGCGAACCCCTGAGCCGGCCTGTGCGGGTCAGCCGCGCTCTCCGCCGAACAGCAGTTCCACGAAGTCCCGGTAGAGGCCGAGCTGGGCGGCGACGAGCTTCGGTTCCTTCAGCGTCTTCGACATGATGAACGCGCCCTCGATGATCGCGGTGAACATGTCGGCCAGGTCGGCGGTGTCCACGGGCAGCTTCGGCGGGTGTGCGGCGGCCGCCGCATCGAGCATCGCGCCGAGCTCGCGGCGCCAGTCGAGGTAGGTGTCCTCGATCACGGCCATGATCCCGTCGTCGAACAGGTTCGCCTCATAGAGGTAGGAGGCGAACAGGCAGCCCGGGTAGGGGTCGGTCAGGCCCTCCATCATCTCCTCGTAGAGGCCGATGAAGACCAGCACCCGCTGGACCGGGTCGCGGGCGAGCTTCTCGGCCCGGGCGCGGAATTCGCGCTGCATCGACAGGTCGGCGGCGGCGTAGCGGTCGACCAGCGTGCGCGCGAGCGCGGCCTTGTTCTCGAAGTGATAGAAGAAGGTGCCCTTGGTCACCCCGACGGCGTCGATCACCTTGTCGATCGACGTGGCGGAATAGCCCTGGTCGAGGATCATGGCCTCGGCCGTGTCGAGGATCTTCGTGCGGGTCTGTGTCCCGTCGCGGGGCATTCGTGCTCCAGTTCCGTGGTTTCACATAAATATACTATCCGGTCGGTTTCAGGCAAGGCGATCCTGCCTGTTGCCTGAAACCGTTCGTGTGTGTGGGATTCGGAACATTTCATCACAAAGTAGGAGGACCGTCCGGGTTGACGGCCGGCTTCGAAGGGCGTTTAAACATACCAACTGGTTAGTATAAAAACGATCCCCAAACACGGAGCTGGACAGATGTCTGCATTGGAAGTTGAAGATTTGCCGGAGGACGGGTTCCCGTCCGGATTCTCGCCCGGATTCTCAACCGAGCGGGCCGATACCTTCGAGGCGCGGTTCGTCGACATGCTCAACGGCGGCGCGCTGGCGCTCATGGTGTCGATCGGGCACCGGACGGGGCTGTTCGACGCGCTCGCCGACGGGCAATGGGTGACAAGCGAGGCGCTTGCCGTCCGCGCGGGTCTCGACGAGCGCTATGTGCGCGAGTGGCTTGGCGCGATGACCACCGGCCGGATCGTCGAATGCGACGGCGCGGCCGGCACGTTCCGCCTGCCCGCCGAGCACGCCGCGTGCCTCACCCGGGCCGCGACGCCGAACAACCTGGCGGTGTTCGCCCAGTATGTCGGTGAGCTCGGCAGCGTCGAGAGCGACATTGTCGCGTGTTTCCGGAACGGCGGCGGCGTGCCGTATTCCCGCTACAAGCGGTTCCACGAGATCATGGCCGAGGACAGCGGCCAGTCGGTGCTGCCGGCGCTGGAAGAGCATATCCTGCCGCTGGTGCCCGGCCTGATCGAACGGCTGGAGGCGGGGATCCGCGTGCTCGATCTCGGCTGCGGCCGGGGCCGGGCGCTCATGCAGCTCGCGGCGCGGTTCCCGGCGAGCACGTTCACCGGCTACGACCTGTCGGACGAGGCGCTCGCCTGGGCGTCCGCCGAAGCCGAGGAGCGCGGCCTGGCCAACGTCCGCTTCGCCGTGCGCGACCTCTCCGGTTTCGATCGGGACGCGGACCCCGCGGCGTTCGACTTCGTGACGACCTTCGACGCGGTGCACGACCAGGCCGACCCGCGCGCGCTGGTGCGCGGCATCCGCCGGACGCTGGCGCCGGGCGGGGTGTACCTGGCGCAGGACATCAACGGGTCGAGCCACACCCATGAGAATGTCGATCACCCCATCGGCCCGCTGCTCTACACCATCTCCTGCATGCACTGCATGACCGTGTCGCTGGCCCAGGAGGGCGGCGCCGGGCTCGGCGCGATGTGGGGCCACCAGACCGCGGTCGGGATGTTCACCGAGGCCGGCTTCGGGTCGGTCGAGGTGAACGAACTCGCCCACGATGTGCAGAACCTCTACTACGTCTGCCGGCCGTAGGTCCGCATCAACACACAAGCAGCAGGGCCGGCATCGCGCCGGCCCTGTTTTCGTGCATCCTGTGGTATACGGGTCGGCGGTCGGGCCCGTAGTTCAGCTGGTTAGAACGGACCGCTCATAACGGTTATGTCGCAGGTTCGAGTCCTGCCGGGCCTACCACTCCCTCCTCGCATGCGGGCCACGGCGCACGCCCGGCGCCGGACGCGCATTCCGCCGAGAATTCATCCCGATGATCAATTCAACCGGGACGCCTTAGCCGCTACAATCGCGGTCCGCGATCCGGCCGGATCGCTCAACAGGAATGTCGGGGCGAGATGAAACGGGGCCTTATCTACATTGTCGGACTGG
>JAEPNS010000115.1:0-348 GCA_017643325.1 Alphaproteobacteria bacterium
GGTTCATGCTGCTCGACCTGCCGAAGCAGATCATCAACCGTGCCCTGGGCGAGGCGCAGGAGGTTTACAGCCTCGCCGTGCTCGGGCTGGCGGAAATACCCTTTGCGGTCTCCCAGTCGACCTTCCTCGTCATCATCTGCCTGCTGTTCCTGTCGCTGGTGGTGGTGAACAACGGGCTGAAGTTCCACATCAACACGACCAAGGGCCGCACCGCCGAGCGCCTGCTGCGCCGCCTGCGGTACGCGCTGTTCTCGCGCGTGCTGCGGTTCCCGATCCCGCACTTCAAGAAGGCCAGCCAGGGCGAGATCATCTCGATGATCACGGCCGAGTCCGAGCCCATCGGCGCGT
>JAEPNS010000115.1:358-8913 GCA_017643325.1 Alphaproteobacteria bacterium
CGTGGTCGACCCGATCTTCCAGGGCGGCCTGCTGCTCGTCGCGATCGGGTTCATCATCGTGCAGGACCCGATGCTCGGCGTCGCCGCGGCGGCCTTCTACCCGCTGCAGATCTACGTCGTCCCGCGCCTGCAGAAGAAGGTCAGCGCGCTGGGCAAGGCGCGGTTGCGCCAGATCCGACACCTGTCGGACCATGTCGGCGAGACCGTCGGCGGCATCGTCGACATCCACGCGAACGATACGTCGAACCTCGAACTCGCGCGCTTCGCCGACCGCCTCGGCAACATCTACAACATCCGCTTCGAGATCTTTCAGCGGAAGTACATGATCAAGTTTATCAACAACTTCCTTGATAAACTTGCGCCCTTCCTCTTCTACCTCTTCGGCGGCCTGCTGGTGATCGACGGCAAGCTGGACATCGGCCAGCTCGTGGCTGTGATCGGCGCCCACCGCGAAATGTCCTCCCCCTGGAAGGAGCTGCTGAACTGGTACCAGCAGCAGGCCGATGCACGGGTGAAGTACGAACAGGTCGTCAGCCAGTTCGAGGTGCCGGACATGCTGGAAGAGTCGCTCCAGCATGCGGGCGACGACGCGGTGGTCCCGATCGACGGCGACATCGAGTTCTCGAATGTGAGCCTGACCGACGAGGACGAGGTCCGGCGCCTGGCCAACCTGAGCGTCACCCTGGCCGCCGACGGCAACGTCGCGGTGTCCGGCGCCGGCAGCAGCGGCAAGGAATATTTCGGCATGCTGCTCGCCCGGCTCGCCAGCCCGTCGTCCGGGCAGCTGAAGGTGGCCGGCCACAACATCGTCGAGCTTCCCGAGGCGGTGACCGGGCGCCGCCTCACCTATGTCTCGTCGTCGCCCTTCCTGCAGTCGGCCTCGGTGCGCGACAACCTGCTCTACGGCCTGAAGTACCGGCCGCTGCGCCCCGCCGACTATGACGACGAGGAGGCCGCCAAGCGCCAGCGCGACTTCATCGAGGCCGCCAACGCGGGCAACATCGACTTCGATTTCCACGCCGACTGGATCGACTACGAGGCGGCGGGCGTCAGCGAGGCGTCGGAACTGTTCGCGAAGGTGATCGACATCCTGGAAACGGTCGAGCTGTCGGAGGACATCTACAATCTCGGGCTGCGCGGCACGATCGACCCGGACCTGCGGCCGGACATCGCCGAGGCGGCGCTCAAGGCGCGTGCCGCCCTCGCCGACCGGCTGAACGAGGACGAGTACAAGGGCCTCGTCGAGAAGTTCGACCGCGCGACCTACAACACCAACGCGAGCCTGGCGGAAAATCTGCTCTTCGGCACCACGGTCGGCGACGCCTTCGATCACGACCGGATGGCGGAGAACGAGTATGTGCTCGATGTTCTGCGCGAGGCCGACCTGGTCGACGACCTTCTGAAGGCCGGCCGGTCGGTGGCGGAGACCATGATCGAGATCTTTGCGGACCTGCCGCCGGGCCACGAGTTCTTCGAGCAGTATTCCTTCATCAGCTCCGAGGACCTGCCGGAATTCAAGACCCTGCTGTCGCGCACCGATCGCCACGGCTATGACGAGATGAAGCCGGAGGACCGCACGGCACTCCTGTCGCTGCCGTTCAAGGTGGTGGTCGCCCAGCACCGTCTCGGCGTCCTGACGGACGATCTCCAGGCGAAGGTGCTCACCGCGCGCGAGATCTTTGCGGAGAAGCTGCCGGAGGAACTCCAGGGCGCGGTCGAGTTCTTCGACGCCGAACGCTACAACGCGGCCGCGTCGCTGCAGGACAACATACTGTTCGGCAAGCTGGTCTACGGACAGGCCGAGGGCGGCAAGCGGATCGGCGCGCTGATTGCGGACACGCTGGACAATCTCGGGCTTCGCGGCGCGGTGCTCGAGGCCGGGCTGGAGTTCGAGGTCGGCGTCGGCGGGGCGCGCCTGTCGACGGCACAGCGGCAGAAGCTCGGCATCGCCCGCGCGCTGCTGAAGCACCCGGACGTGCTGATCCTGAACGAGTCGACCTCCGCGCTCGACCCGTCGGCCCAGGACCGGCTCGCCGAGAAGGTGCTGGAGGCGCGCGAGCGCAAGGGCGTGATCTGGATCGTCAACCGGGTGCCGATGGCCTCGAAGTTCGACCGCGTGATCGTGCTCGACGACGGCCGGCTCGCGGAGGAAGGCAGCTACGCGGACCTCGACAAGGAAGGCACCGCGCTGCGCGGCTTGCTGGAATCGGCCTGATGGGATGTGCTGAAATGGTTGCGCGGCGCGAGGGCGCGAACGGGAGTACCGGGACGTGAGCCTGAACGAAGAAGTCGAACTGCTGCGGAACATTCCGCTGTTCGCCAAGCTTGAGCCGTCGAAGCTCAAGCTGCTCGCGTTCACCGCGGAACGCATCACCTACGAGGCCGACCAGGTCCTGTTCTACCAGGGCGACGTGGGCGACGCCGCCTACATCATCGTCGAGGGCGAGGCGAAGGTGATCGTCGACACGCCCGATGGCGAGCTGGAGGTCGCCTCGCTCGGCCGTAACGACTTCGTCGGCGAGATCGCGATCCTGTGCGACGTGCCCCGCACGGCGACCGTCAAGGCCACGGCCAAGACCGTGACCCTGCGGATCACCAAGGACCTCTTCTTCCGGCTCGTGGCCGAGTTCCCGGAAATGTCGGTCGAGATCATGCGCGAACTGGCCGCGCGGCTGGAGCACACGACCCAGCAGTTGCGCGAGGCGATGGCGTCGAAGAGTTGAGCCGCCTCGACAGCTTCATCCGCCGCATGCAGGCGCAGCGCGACTGCCTCAACGCCGCGGCGGACCTTGTCGCGGAGGTGCCCGGCGTCGTCTTCGACCTCGGGCTCGGCAACGGCCGCACCTTCGACCACCTGCGCGAGATCCTGCCGGACCGCGAGATCTTCGTGTTCGACCGGGCCGTCAACGCGAACCCGAAATCGACGCCGGACGCCGACCACATGATCGTCGGCGAGGCGACGGACTCGCTCGCCGCGGTCGCGGACCGGTTCGCCGGGGGCGTGGCGCTGGTGCATTCGGACCTCGGCACCGGCACCGCCGAGGACGCGCCGCTGACCGCCGCGCTGATCCCGCTGCTCGCCCCCCTGCTCGCGCCCGGCGCGGTGCTGGTCGCGAACAATCCGTTCCCGGATGCCGGCTGGGAGACGCTGCCACTGCCCGACGGCGTGCCCGCGGAGCGGTACTTCATGTACCGTGCGGCTTCGACAGCCTGAGCCCTCACCCCGAGCCTGACGAAGGGCGAGGGCGACAACCTCATACTTCGACAGGCACAGCATGAGGTCGTTTCGGGCGCCGAGGCTGTCTCCGCAGGCTGATTAGACGTCGATATCGACGATCACCGGGACGTGGTCGGACGCCTTCGGCCAGTCGCGGGCGTCCTTCAGGATCTCGAACGACCTGAGCTTTCCCTTCAGCGCGGGCGTGACCCACACATGGTCGAGGCGCCGGCCCCTGTCGGACGCGCGCCAGTCCTTGGCGCGGTAACTCCACCAGGAATAGAGCGGCTCGTCCGGTGCGAAGTGGCGCACGGCGTCGACCCAGTCGTGGGCCGACTGCACCTTCGTCAGCGCGTCGACCTCGACCGGCGTGTGGCTGACGACGTTGAGCAGCTGTTTGTGCGACCAGACGTCGGCCTCGAGCGGCGCGATGTTGAGGTCGCCGACGAGGACCCGCCTGGCCCTGGGCGAGGATTCCGCCGACAGCCAGGCGGCCAGCTCGTCAAGGAAGGCCAGCTTGTGGGCGAACTTGTCGTTGGCCTCCGGGTCGGGGATGTCGCCCCCGGCGGGCACGTAGAAATTGTGCAGCTCCAGCCCGCCTTTGAACCGCGCGATCGCGTGGCGCGCATCCTCGCGGCCGCACCAGTCCTCGCCGCCGGTCGCCGTGAACGGGATCTTCGACAGGATCGCGACCCCGTTGTAGGCCTTCATCCCGCGCACGTGGCGATACGGGTAGAGCGCCTCGACGGCGGCGTGGGGGAACTTCTCGTCCGCGACCTTGGTTTCCTGCAGGCAGACGACATCGGGCGCGGCCGCGGCATCCAGCTCGGCGAGCAGATGCGCGCGGGCGCGGACCGAATTGATGTTCCAGGTCGCGATGCGCATGTCAGCGGGTCCTTTTGCGCGGTTCCCAGGCGCCCTCACCCTGAGCTTGACGAAGGGCGAAGGCGCCACCCTCACACTTCGACAGGCTCTGCATGAGGGTGACGAAAGGCCGTGCGGCGCTAGCGGACCGAGATCTCGATGTCGCTCAGCCCGTCGATATGGCCGTGCATCTTGTCGCCGGAGACGACCGGGCCGACGCCGTCCGGCGTGCCCGTGTAGATCAGGTCACCGGGCTCCAGGGTCACCAGGCCGGACAGGTTGGCGATGGTCTCCTGCAGGTTCCAGATCATCAGCTCGAGATCGGAATCCTGCTTGGTCTCGCCGTTGACCTTCAGCCAGATGTTGCCCTTCGGGAAGTGCCCGACCTCGGAGACGGGATGGATGTCGCCGCAGGGCGCGGACTGGTCGAAGCCCTTGCCCATGTCCCAGGGGCGGCCCTTCTCGCGGTGGGCGATCTGGACGTCGCGGCGGGTCATGTCGAGCCCGGTCGCGTAGCCCCAGACATGGTCGAGCGCGTCCTCCTCGGAGATGTCCGCGCCGCCTTTCCCGATGGCCGCGACCAGTTCCATCTCGTAGTGGAAGTTCGAGGTCTGTGGCGGGTAGTCGATCGTCCCGCCGGTCGGCACGATCGCGTCGGCGGGCTTGCAGAAATAGAACGGCGGGTCGCGCTCGTCCCCGCCCATCTCGCGGATGTGGGCGACATAGTTGCGGCCGACGCAGTAGATGCGGCGGACGGGAAAGCGCTTGTCGGAGCCCGCGACGGCGACGGATGCCTGCTCGGGCGGCGGAATGACGTAATCCATCCCTGACCTCTTTGGTGGGGTTGTTCGGAGCCGCCTTTGTAGAGCGGAGGCACCCCGCCTGTCACCCGGCGCGGGCGGACGAAACGGAATAACTCTTCGTTCGCGTGAGCCCGGGGGCCGCCTACGCCACGTCCGCGCCCGCGCGCGCCGCGGCACGCCGCCGGGCGGCGGACCCGAACGCCTCGAACAGCGCCCGGTTGAAGGTGTGGGCGCCGGTCCGGAACTCGGCGTGCCACTGGACCCCGACCACGAAATTCGGCGCACCGGGCATGGACACACCCTCGATCACGCCGTCCGGGCTCTTCGCCTCGACCACGAGGCCGTCGGCGACACGGTCGATGGCCTGACCGTGCAGCGAGTTGACCGTGATCTCGCCGGCGTCGATTCCGGCCCCCGCCGCGATGTCGGCGAACAGGCCGCCCTCGGTCAGGCTCACGGGGTGCCGCAGCGCGAAGCGGTTGGCCATGGTGTCGGTCTGGGGCATGCGGTGGTCGTCGAACCCGTCGACCTCCCAGAGATACGGGTGCAGCGAGCCGCCCAGCGCGACGTTGATCTCCTGGATGCCGCGGCAGATCCCGAACAGGGGCAGGCCGCGCTCGACCGCCTTGCGGGCCAGCGGCAGGGTGGTGGCGTCGCGCACCGGGTCGCGCAGCGTCTCCGGCCGGAAGGGCTCACCCCCGTAGTGGTGCGGCTCGACATTGGCGCGCCCGCCCGTCAGCACCATGCCGTCGAGCCGGTCGACCAGGTCGTCGAGCGGATAGGGGCCCGTCTCGGACTCGCAGATCGTCGGGACCATCACGGCCACGGCCCCGATCGTCTCGATGACCGCCGACACGTATTTATAGCCGGTGGCGAGCATGTCGAAGCCGCCGTTGTCGCGGATGTCGGCGTTGACGCCGATCAGGGGGCGAATGTTGCTGCTGCCTGCCATGGAAAGCCCTGAGAAGCGGAAACCTAGTCGATAGAAATATCCGCGCTGGGGTCCACGGTCGAGAACAATTCGCCCGGATTCCTGAACGTGACACCGAACCGCGGGTCGAGCAGCGAGACCTCGACCTCGGTGCCCTGGGCGTCGATCACGCGCCATTTGGCCAGTCGGAGCGGCCGGTCCTCGAAGGTCAGGGAGACCGACCCGGAGGCCGGCGAATCGGTTTCGACGAGGGTCAGGCGCAGCGTCTGCGCGCCGCGCGAGAACTCGGTCACGGTGACGTCGCCGCCGAGCTCGATCCGGTCGTCGAGCAGGAAGCCCGCGGGTGTCTCGTTGACCGGCAGGAAGGTCGTCTGCTGCAGCTCGCGGTCGTGGAACATCAGGATGATATCGCTGGCGACCATCAGGACCGGGTTCGGCGGGGCGTACTCGATGCGCAGGTGCTCGGGCCGGTCGAGGTAGATGCGGCCTTCGGCGACGCCCTGCTCGGAGAACTGCAGGAAGCGGCTTTCCATGGTCGTGAGCGAATTCAGGTACGCCTCGATCCGCGCGAGGTCGGCGCGGTCGGCCGCGCTCAGCGGCGCGGCGACCGCCTGTGCGGCGGCCGGCGACAGGCTCGCGGCGAACAGCATCCCGGCGGCCAGCAGGGGTTTCAGATCGAACATGGCCCTCAACATAGGATCACAGGATCGAAACCGCGAGTGGCGATTTCATGGCGTTTCCACGGGATAGAACGCGGGAGCCTGCTGTTGGTTGCCGTGTCGCGCCTTCAAGCATCCTTCGAGACGCCGTCTCCGACGGCTCCTCAGGATGAGGATGTGGATTTCTCTCTCCGCCCTCATCCTGAGGAGGGCCGAAGGCCCGTCTCGAAGGATGCCCGGGAAAGGCTCACCCCCCGCTGTGGTCGCTGACCAGCACCTCGCGCTTGCCGACATGGTTGGCCTGGCCGACCACGCCGTCCTTCTCCATCTGCTCGATGATCTTCGCGGCGCGGTTGTAGCCGATCGACAGGTGGCGCTGGATGAAGCTGGTCGAGGCCTTCTGCTCGCGCGCGACGAGCGCGACGGCCTGGTCGTAGAGATCGTCGCCGGAGGATTCCTCGCTCGGCTCGAAGCCGGGAATGCCATCGGCGGCGCCCTCGTCCTCGGTGACCGCGTCGATGTATTCCGGGTCGCCCTGGCTCTTAAGGAACGCCACCAGGTCCTCGACCTCCGTGTCGGCCAGGAACGGGCCGTGCACGCGGGTGATCCGCCCGCCGCCGGCCATGTAGAGCATGTCGCCCTGCCCGAGAAGCTGTTCGGCGCCCTGTTCGCCGAGGATCGTCCGGCTGTCGATCTTGGTGGTGACCTGGAACGAGATCCGGGTCGGCAGGTTCGCCTTGATCGTGCCGGTGATGACGTCGACCGACGGGCGCTGGGTGGCGAGGATCAGGTGGATGCCCGCCGCGCGCGCCATCTGGGCGAGGCGCTGGATGGCGGCCTCCACGTCCTTGCCCGCGACCAGCATCAGGTCGGCCATCTCGTCGACCACGACCACGATGTAGGGCAGCGGGTTCATGTCCAGCGGCTGCTCCTCGAAGACCGGCTTGCCGGTCTCCTCGTCGAAGCCCGTCTGGACCTTGCGGGACAGGATCTCGCCCTTCTTGCGGGCCTGCTCGACGCGCTGGTTGTAGCCGGCGACGTTGCGCACCCCGAGCTTCGACATGGAGCGGTAGCGATCCTCCATCTCGCGCACGACCCATTTCAGCGCGACCACGGCCTTCTTGGGGTCGGTGACGACCGGCGCCATCAGGTGCGGTATGCCGTCATAGACCGACAGTTCCAGCATCTTCGGGTCGATCATGATGAAGCGGCATTCCTCGGGCTTCAGGCGATACAGAAGCGAGGCGATCATCGAGTTGACGCCGACCGACTTGCCCGAGCCGGTGGTGCCCGCGATCAGCAGGTGCGGCATGCGCGCCAGGTCCACCGTGACCGGCTCGCCGCCGATGTCCTTGCCGAGCGCCAGCGACAGGTCGCCGCCATGCTTCTCGAAGTTCCGCGACGCGAGCAACTCGCGCAGGTAGACCATCTCGCGCGAGGCGTTCGGCAGCTCGATGCCGATCACGTTCTGGCCCGGCACGACCGCGATGCGCACCGAGACCGCGCTCATCGAGCGGGCGATGTCGTCGGCAAGCCCGATGACGCGCGACGTCTTCGTGCCCGGCGCGGGTTCGAGCTCGTAGAGCGTGACCACGGGTCCGGGGCGGACCTGCACGATCTCGCCGTTGACCCCGAAGTCGCTCAGCACCGATTCGAGCATTCGCGCGTTGGCCTCGAGCATGTCGTCCTGCGCACGGCCGGCCGCCCGCGCCGCCTCGTCCGCCTCCTCCAGCAGGTCGAGGGGCGGGTATTCGTACTCGCCGCCCGGTGCGGGCAGGTCGAGCTTGCGCTGCTTTGCGGCCTCGGCCCGCTTGCCGGGCCGGGGCGCCTTCGCCCGCGGCGCGACCCGGCGCGGCTCGGGGGCGTCCTCCTCCCCGGGCACATCGGCGTCGTGGGGTGCGGGCGGGGGATCGGCCGGCACGAGGCGCGGCTCCTGGCGGGTCGCCCCGCGGGCCGCGATGATCCGGCGGACACCGTCGGCGCTGCGGCGCGCCGCGTCCGCCCCGTGGCGGGCCGACCAGCCGGCCCCCTGTGCGCCGAGCTGGGCACCGGTCCGCGCGCCGCGGCCGAGCCCGCGCCAT
>JAEPNS010000116.1:0-1862 GCA_017643325.1 Alphaproteobacteria bacterium
GCGCCGCCGGCCGCTACCAGGATGAACAGGATGAGCCGCGACGGCTGCACGCCGTGCGCCGGGTCAGACATCGCCGTAGTCCACGGACAGCAGGTAGAGCCCGCACGCAGGCGCGGTCGGGCCCGCGGCGGCGCGGTCGCGCGCATCCAGTGCGGCCGACACGTCATCCGCTGACCAGCGCCCCTTGCCCACCAGTTCCAGCGTGCCGACGATGTTGCGCACCTGGTGGTGAAGGAAGGAGCGCGCCGATGCCTCGACATGAATCTCGTCACCGTGGCGCGACACGTCGAGCCGGTCGAGGGTCTTCACCGGCGATTTCGCCTGGCAGATCGAGGCGCGGAACGAGCTGAAATCATGCTCGCCGACAAGACATTGCGCCGCCGACGCCATCGCGTCGGCATCGAGCGGCACAGGCACCCACGACACCCGCCCGCGGGTGACGGTGGGGCGCGGCCGGCGGTTCAGGATCCGGTAGCGGTAATGCCGGCGGGTTGCCGAGAAGCGTGCGTGGAAATCCTCGTCGACCGCCTCGGTCTCCAGCACCGAGATCGGCTCGTGGCGCAGGAAATGGTTGAGCGCGTCGATCACGGTCGCCGCGTCCGTGTCGCGTGCGATGTCGAAATGCGCGACCTGTCCCAGTGCGTGCACGCCCGCATCGGTCCGCCCGGCGCCGTGGACCGCCACGTCCTCACCGCAAAATTCGCGGAGCGCCGATTCCAGGGCCGCCTGGATCGACGGCCCGTTGTCCTGGCGCTGCCAGCCGACATAAGGCGTGCCGTCGTATTCCACGGTGATGCGGAAGTGGGTCATGCGAAGTGTGCCCCCTTCCCCACGGGCGAGCCGCGCAGGAAGGCGTCGGCATCCATCACCGACTTGCCGGCCCGCTGGACGCGGATAAGCCGCAGGGCGCCGGAGCCGCACGCGACGGTGAGACGGTCGTCGAGAACCGTGCCCGGCGTGCCCGCACCGTCCGCGATTTCTGCCGCGAGCACCTTGACCCGTTCGCCGTCGAGTTCGCTCCATGCCCCCGGCCAGGGGGCGAACCCGCGGATGTGGCGCTCGACGACCTCGACCGGCTGGGCCCAGTCGATCCGTTCCTCGCCGCGCTCGATCTTGGCGGCGTAGGTGGCGCCCTCGTCCGGCTGCGGGACGGGCACGATCGACCCGTCTTCCAGCCCGGCCAGCCCGGCGACGATCAGCCGTCCGCCGAGTTCGGCGAGCGTGTCGTGCAGGTCGCCGGTGGTCGTGTCCGGGCCGATCGGCACCGCCTCGCGCAGCAGCTCGGGGCCCGTGTCGAGACCCTCGTCAATCTGCATGATGGTCACGCCGGTCTCCGCATCGCCCGCCAGCAGCGCGCGGTGGATCGGCGCCGCGCCGCGCCAGCGCGGCAGAAGGGAGGCGTGGATGTTGATGCAGCCCCGGCGTGGCGCGTCGAGGATCGGCTTCGGCAGGATCAGCCCGTAGGCCACCACGACCGCGGCATCCAGGCCGAGCGCCCGGAATGCGGCCTGGGCATCCTCGTCCTTCAGGGTCCTCGGCGTGCGCACCTCGATGCCATCTGCGTCGGCGCGCGCGTGCACCGGCGACGGACGTTCCTTCTGGCCGCGGCCGGCAGGACGGGGCGGCTGGGTGTAGACGCACGCGATCTCGTGTCCGGCCGCGCGGAGTGCGTCGTAGGCCGGAACCGAGAAGTCCGGGGTTCCCATGAAAGCGATACGCATTTTCCCAGATGCCCTTCGATTTAACCGCCGCCCTCATCCTGAGGAGGGCCGACAACCCGTCTCGAAGGATGCGTGGGTTCGCGACGCCTCCAAGCATGCTTCGAGACGCCCGCCCCCGGCGGGCTCCACAGCATGAGGGCG
>JAEPNS010000116.1:1872-8904 GCA_017643325.1 Alphaproteobacteria bacterium
TTGTACGACTACTTCTGCGACCGTTTCAGCTTCTTCATCTTGCGCAGGATCATGTTGCGCTTGAGCGGCGTGAGATAGTCGATGAACAGCACGCCATCGAGATGGTCGATCTCGTGCTGGATGCAGGCCGAGAGAAGCCCCTGGGCCGCCAGCTCGCATTCCTTGCCGTCCGGATCGAGATACTCCACACGGATCTCCCGGTGGCGCTCGACCTCGGCATACTGGTCCGGGATGCTGAGGCAGCCTTCCTCGGCCGCCACGATCTCGTCCGAGCGCCAGACGATCTCAGGATTGACCATCCGGTAGGGCTGCGCATCCTCGCCCTCGCGCGCGACGTCGCAGACGATGAGCCGGCGGGAGTCCGCGATCTGGGGCGCGGACAGGCCGATCCCCGGCGCGGCGTACATGGTCTCCAGCATGTCGTCGAGGCACGCGCGCACATCCGCGTCGATGGTCTCGACGGGTTCGCACATCTGCTTGAGCACCGGGTCGGGTGCGATCACGATCGGGCGGGTTGCCATGTCGCGGGAACCTTCAAACCGCTGAAATCCGGGTGTTTCGCGGCCTACGTATGGCCTCGCGGCGCGCAGGTCAAGCGCGGAGCGAATCTGGTCCCGCCTGCTAGAGTGTGCACATGGATCAGACACTCATCATTGCGCTCGCCGTCGGCGGCATCGGGGCGCTCGCCCTGATTGCGGGACTTGTGCTCGCCCTGCGCCGCAACGGTCCGGCGCCGGAGGTCATCGCGCTCGGCGAACGTCTCGCCCAGATGACCGACACGCAGGCGGCGCATCAGGCGCAGCTCGCGCAGACCCTGCAGGCGCAGGAGCGCGCGCTGGCGCAGTCCGTCGACGCGCGCCTGCAACAGCTCACCGGCAAGATCGACGCGACGCTGGAGAAGACGGACAAGAACCAGAAGACCGTCCTCGACGAGCTCAAGGAACGTCTCGTGCGCATCGACACGGCGCAGAAGAACCTGACCGACCTGTCTTCGCAGGTTGTCGGCCTGCAGGAAATCCTGTCCAACAAGCAGGCGCGTGGCGCCTTCGGCGAGATGCAGCTCCAGGACCTGGTGGAATCGGTGATGCCGCCGGGCAGCTATGCGTTCCAGGCCGCGGTCGGCGACGGCAAGCGGGCGGACTGCCTGCTCGACCTGCCGAACCCGCCGGGCCCGATCGCGGTGGACGCGAAGTTCCCGCTGGAGGCCTGGCGCCAGCTTCAGGACGCGGAGGGCGAGGCCGCCACGAAGGAGGCCGGCCGCGCGTTCCGCCGCGACGTCGCGGCGCATGTGAAGGCGATCGCGGAGAAATACATCGTGCCAGGCGAGACCGCCGACGCGGCGCTGATGTTCCTGCCGTCGGAAGCCGTCTATGCCGAGCTCCACGCCAACTTCGGCGACGCGGTCGATGCGGCCCACCGGGCGAAGGTGTTCATCGTCTCGCCCACGACCCTGTGGGCGCTGCTGAACACGATGCGCGCGGTGATGAAGGACGTTCGCATGAAGGAGGCGGCCGGGATCATCCAGAAGGAGGTCCTGACGATGCTCGAGGATGTCGACCGCCTCGACAAGCGCGTCGGCCATCTGGAGAAGCATTTCGAGCTGGCCGAGAAGGATATCCGCGAGATCCGCACCTCATCGGACAAGGTGAAGTCGCGCGGCGGCAGGATCCAGGATATCCAGCTCGACAACGGTTCCGAGAACGCGATCGAGGACGCGGTGGAAGACACCTTCAGCGAACCGCCGCTGCTTCGAACCGTCGATTAGTCAGGGCCGATCCACGAGCCCCGCGCGCGTTGAAGCCCCGCGCATGTCGGCGAAATAGGCGACCTGCGCAGGGACCGCATCCACACCGCGGGCATCGCGGTACCGGCTGACAAACGTCCTGTAGACCCCGTATTTCAGATAGACCTCGTGGGCGGTCATGGTGACCCCGCGATAGTCCGCGCGCGCATCGCCGTTGACGTACACCGTGAAAAACCCGTCGGGGCCGCGGCTCCATCGTGCATGCACCTCGAAGCGGTGCCAGCGCCCCCGCAGCTCCGTTTCGGGTATGAGCAGGTCGGAGCGGGTCTTGTCGACCTGGTTGTCGAGCACCAGCCCGGCAACGGTCTGGCGGAACATGAACAGTGGATGCGAGCGGGTCTGGATGAACTGCCCGAACACGGCCTTGGTCGGGTGCACGTTCGGGAGATCGGCGGGCAGATACAGCGACCAGCCGTACCATGCCTCGGTGCCCGGCCCGACGCGGTGTGAGCGGTCCTGCGCCAGCTCGGACCGCTCGCGGTCGTTGGCGCAGTCGTCCCACTCGCGGCTTCGCCCGCAATCGCCCGGGCGCACCTCGAACCGCTCCACGCGCGCGGCGGGCCCGGTTCCGGTCGGGTCCTGGACCACGGCGTAGCCGTGCGAGGTGTCGCTGAGCGAACGGTGAAAGGTGCCGAGTTCGCCGCCCCGGGCGTGCCCCGCGAGTGACAGCAGGACAGCCACGGCGACCGCGACGCGCATCCGGACGCCTAGACCTCGCGCCGGCTGCGCAGCGCCGCCGTCAGCGTTCCGTCGTCGAGATAGTCGAGCTCGCCGCCGACGGGCACGCCGTGGGCGAGGCGGGAAATCGTCACGCCCGCCCCTTCCAGACGCTCGGTGATGTAGTGCGCCGTCGTCTGCCCCGCGACCGTCGCGTTGGTGGCGAGGATCACCTCGTTGACCTGCCCGGAGCGCGCGCGGTCGACCAGCCGCCCGATGTTGAGGTCCTCAGGGCCGACCCCGTCGAGCGCCGACAGGGTGCCGCCGAGCACGTGGTACTGGCCGCCGAAGGACGCCGTTCGCTCAAGCGCCCACAGGTCGGCGACGTCCTCGATCACGCAGATCACGCTGCGGTCGCGCTCGTCGTCGGTGCAGATCCGGCAGGGGTCGACCGTGTCCACGTTGCCGCAGTTCGAGCAGGTGCGGATCGCCGCAGCCGCCCCAGCCATCGCCTCGGCGAGCGGCTGCATGAGCTGACCGGGCCGCTTGATGAGATGCAGCGCCGCGCGTCGCGCGGAACGCGGGCCGAGGCCGGGCAGCTTGGCGAGCAGG
This sequence comes from Alphaproteobacteria bacterium, assembly GCA_017643325.1. GTDB lineage: Bacteria > Pseudomonadota > Alphaproteobacteria > UBA6615 > UBA6615 > JABJAG01. Next base: position 4,946 of record JAEPNS010000116.1, read on the forward strand.
TCGACCAGCCGTTCGATTTCGGGCGTGGACATGGATGGGCGCGGCGGTGCGGACGCGGGGCGGTCAGCCGCCGAAGGGCAGGTTCATTCCCGGTGGCAGGTTCAGCCCGCCGGTGACTTCCTTCATCTCCTCGGCCATGCGCTCTTCCGCCTTTTTCTTGGCGTCGGCATGAGCCGCGACGATCAGGTCCTCGAGAATCTCGCCCTCGTCGGCGTTCAGCAGCGACGGGTCGATCTTGATTCCCTTCATCTCGCTCTTGCCGTTCAGGGTCACGGTGACCATGCCCGCGCCGGCCGCCCCGTCGATGGTCATTTCCGCGAGGCGCTCCTGCATCTCGACCATCTTGGCCTGCATTTCCTGCGCCTGCTTCATGAGGTTGCCAAGGTTCTTCATTCGTCGTCCTCGATGTCGATCGGCAGGTCCTCGCCCGCGAGATCGTCGTTCAAATTATCTTCCGTCAGGTTGTCGCGCGACACGACCCGCTCGATCCGTGCCCCTGGAAAGGCTTCCAGCGCCGCACGCACAACCGGGTTTTCCTCGGCCTGCCGGTGCGCCGCAGCCTCTGCCGCATGCTCCTGTTCGGCGAGTGTCGGTGCGCCCGGTTCGCCGGACACGCTCACCTGCCAGTGATTGCCGCACCAGTTGCGCAGGTGGTTCAGCACCTGCCCGGCCAGGTCCTTCGGCGCATCGCCGGTCGGCCGGAACTCCAGCCGGCCCGGCTCGTAGGATACCAGATGCACGTTGGCGTGCAGGTGATTGCGGAGCTGGATTTCCCGGCGGGTCGCGAACAGGGCGACCAGCGCCGGGAAGCTCTCCGGGTCGGCAACCGCCGTCTCCGCTTCGGCCCGGGCGGCCTGTTCCGGCATCGGCGCGGGCGCCGCGTCGGGCTGTGCGGCGGCGGCCTGCCCGCCGCCGTTCGACACGGCCTGCGCCTGCGCCGGGGCCGGTTCGCCCGCCGGGGGTCCGCCGCCATTGGCCGGCGGCACGGAACCTGCAGACGCTGTCCCGCCTCCGTCTTCGAGTTTCTTGAGGATTTCCGCCGGTGGCGGCATGTCGGCCGCATGGGCCAGGCGGATCAGCACCATCTCCGTGGCAGGCAGGACCGACGGCGCACGCTGCACCTCGCCCACGCCCTTCAGCAGCATCTGCCAGGCGCGCGACAGCACGGCAACACTGAGCTTTTCCGCCATCTCGCGCCCGCGCGTGCGCTCCAGTTCGGACACCGCGGGATCGTCGGCCGCCTTCGGCACCAGCTTGACCCGGGTGATCCAGTGGCTGAGCTCGAGCAGGTCCTGCAGCACCGACAGCGGGTCGGCGCCGGAATCGTAGAGCGTGCCGAGGCCCTCCAGCGCGTCGGCGGTGCGCCCGGCCATCACCGCCTCAAAGATGTCGAGCACTGCCGCGCTGTCGGCCGTGCCGAGCATGGCGCGCACGTCTTCCTCGCGTGCGGTCGCCCCGTTCGAGCAGTGCGCGGAGATCGTCTGGTCGAGGAGCGACAGCCCGTCGCGCACGGAGCCGTCGGCCGCGCGCGCGATCAGGCGCAGGGCCCCGTCCTCGAGATCGGCGCCTTCGGCCTTCGCGATGCCCGCGAAATGCTCGATCAGCTCGTCGGCGCGTACCCGGCGCAGGTCGAACCGCTGGCAGCGCGACAGCACGGTCACGGGCACCTTGCGGATCTCGGTCGTGGCGAAGATGAACTTCACATGTTCCGGCGGCTCTTCCAGCGTCTTCAGCAACGCGTTGAAGGCCTGCGTCGACAGCATGTGCACTTCGTCGATGATGTAGACCTTGTAGCGCCCGAACACCGGCCGGTAGCGCACGCCATCCAGGATCTCGCGGATGTCGTTCACGCCCGTGCGGCTGGCGGCATCGACCTCGATCACGTCGGGGTGCCGGTCCTCGGAGATCGCGACCGCCTGTTCGTCGGCCGGGTCGGGATCGATCGTCGGCCCGTCGGACGCGTTCAGGCACTTGGCGATGATGCGCGCGGTGGTGGTCTTTCCGACCCCGCGCACGCCGGTGAGCATGAACGCGTGCGCCACACGGTCGAGCGCGAACGCGTTGGTGAGCGTGCGGACCAGGGCCTCCTGGCCGATCAGCTCCGAGAAATTCTGCGGCCGGTACTTGCGGGCCAGGACCTGGTAGGCCTCGCCATCGTCCGTGGCCGGTTCCGGCGCGGGCTTCGGCGGTTCGGGAGACGTGTCGGTCTTTGCCTCCGGTTCGTGCCCGGGCTCAGGCGCGTCGAGGAAACTGGACTGGTTGGGGTCGTCGATTGTCGGGCTGCCGTCCGGCGCCTCGCCGGGGGACTCGTCCGGCGCCGCGTCGTGCGGGTCGCCAGGCTTGTCGTCGAGTTCGGCGGTCATTGAAGAGCGTTCGCTTCCCGGAGTGTCGGCAGGAACCCGGAATACCCGATTCGATGTCCGAAATGGGTCGGTGTTCGAAGTGGGAGACCGGTTGATACGACCCAGGCGAAGACTCGTTACGGCTGCTTCCTTCCGGACCTGACCGGGTTGGCGAGATGCCTGTCCGCCCGGCCTCCCGACACCACTATATCAGATCGCGGCCGCGGATAAACAAGGTGGGCACCGCACATCGCACGGCTTTCCACAACGCCACCGGATGTGACACCTTACGCCCGTTTCCCACGCAACCGTATCGCAACCTCGATCGCCACTCCGGCCGCCACCCCATGAAGCGCAACAACTTCTATTCCAGCGAGTTCCTGGACCGCGTCTCGCACCTGCGCAAGGACGCGACCTGGCTGTCCAAGCAGATGTCCGACGCCACGAGCCGTCTGCTGCCGGTCTGGCAGTCCAACAACCTGGTGCGCAGTGGCGAGAACGTGGAACCGGTCGAGCTGGACGTGCGCCATATCGACGACCTGCGCGGCGAGGCGGAACCGATCCTGCTCGGACTGGTCGACGGCACCGCCTATTTCACGCTGGATGTCAGTCACATCGACGCCCCGGACGCCCATGAACTGCTGGGCACGCAGGGCGTGTTCGAGGACCTGCGGAAGGTCGGCCCCTATATCGACCACAAGCAGGGCAACCTGCTGGCCTATGCCCGCGGCATCAACTACTGGCACCAGCGCCACCGGTACTGCGGCGTCTGCGGCGCCACGACCAAACCCGAGGCGGCCGGCCACCAGCGCCGCTGCACGAACCAGGCCTGCAACGCCGTCCATTTTCCGCGCACCGACGTTGCCTGCATCATGCTGATCTACCACGGGGACCGGATCATCATGGGCAAGGCGCCGCGCTTCCAGGGCAAGATGCAGTCGGTCCTCGCCGGCTTCCTGGAGCCGGGAGAGACACTCGAGGACTGCGTCGCGCGCGAGGTCTATGAGGAAGTGGGCGTGCGCGTCACCGACGTCGAATACCAGCATTCCCAGCCCTGGCCGTTCCCGTCCTCGCTCATGGCCGGTTTCCGCGCCCGGGCGCTGGACACGGAACTGACCATCGATACGACCGAACTCCTGTCCGCGGACTGGATGTCGCGCGACGAGCTCAAGGCGATCACGCCGGACTCGCCGGTGCAGCTTCCGCGTCCGGACTCGATCGCCCGCCGCCTCATCGAGGAGTGGCTGGCGGAGGGATGAGCCCCGCCGTCAGTGGTTCCGGTAGTCGTCCGCCGGGTAGACGCCGAGCACGCGCACGTTCTTCGAGAAATAGTCGAGCTCCTCGAACGCCTGCGCTACGGCCGGGTCGGCCGGATGGCCCTCGATATCCGCATAGAACTGCGCCACCGAGAAACGCTCGCCGGAAATGTAGCTCTCCAGCTTGGTGATGTTCACGCCGTTGGTCGCGAAGCCGCCGAGCGCCTTGTAGAGCGCCGCCGGCACCGACCGGACCTCGAAGATCAGCGAGGTGATGGACGGACCGTCGTTGGGGTCAGGGTCCCGCCGGGCCCGCGAGAGCACCACGAAGCGCGTGGTGTTGCCGATCCGGTCCTCGAAG
>JAEPNS010000117.1 GCA_017643325.1 Alphaproteobacteria bacterium
ATGTGTCGCCGCATCCTCGGCGGAAACGATACGGTTGTCGGTCACCTGAAACGCCCTCGTGAAAAACCGGGGGGATACTACGCCGCCCGGGCCGCCCCGCAAATCCTCGCGCACACGTGATCCGCGCTGCTTGAGACGGAACGACGTTCCGCGCTACACCCGGAACCGGAACCGCACCCCCTCCGGAGGACGTCCATGAGTATCGAAGCCATCGTGATCCTCGCTGTTCTGGCCGCCTGCATCGTGGTCGGCACCTGGTCGGCGCTGGTGACGAAAGATTCATGGGACCGCGAGCCGGCCGAGGGCGAGGACGGCTTCGACTACCACAAGGCGACGCTCGGCATTCACCAGCCGCCGGGCGAGGAGCAGTGGGAGCAGGAGCTCGATTCCCTGCGCATGGACCAGAAACACCGCCTCTGCTGATCAGAGGTGGGTGACGCCCAGGTCGCGTCCCCAGCGGTCCTCCAGATATTCGACGACCAGCCGCCGGTGGCACCGGTGCGGCGTGTCCTCGCTGCACAGCAGGCACGCGCCTTCGAGCTCCGACGGGTCGAACGCCTCCTCGATCCTGCGCTCGGCCATGATGTCGAGGAAACGCGGCTCGAATGCCTCCCAGGGCAGCTTGTTCTTGCGATAGTCGCGGAAGAGGTCCTCGTCGGGTGCGAGCTCCGGCGCGTGCCGGTAGCCGATGCCGCCCAGCTCGCCGAGAAAGAACTCGAGGTCGGCGGCCTTCGCGAAGCCGGCGAGCTGCGACGTGTTCTGCAGGCGCACGTCGATCACCGTCGTCACGCCCGCATCGTTGAGGCGCGCGAAGAAATCCGCCGCGCTGGTTTTGGTGAAGCCGATCGTGAAGGTCGCCATGGGCCCAGTCTTCCCGGTTGCGCGGGCCTGCGCAACTCTCACAGGTTCGTGACGCAGAGTGACTTTATGCGGCCCGGTCCGCCGTTATTTACTTCCACGATCATCGTGCTTCTCCATACCGATGGAGACACCTTCAACGGCGGCGGAGACGCCGCCGTTTTTTTCCCGCCCTGTCCGACCGGGGCGGCGGGGACCGCAGGGACACGCAACGAAACGCAACGAAACGACCAAGACGGGATGTTCGCAATGCCACTTCTCCTCACCCAAAAATGGGGCCGCGTCGGCGCCATGCTCGCCGCGGGCGTGCTGTTTTTTGCCGCGACAGCGAGCGGCCAGGCCAACCCGGCCTTCTGGAAGCTCGAATGGCCGCAGACCGACTTCAGCAAGCACAACGTCCCGTTCGACGAGATCTTCTCCGGCGGCGTGCCGAAAGACGGCATCCCGCCGATCTACGATCCGAAGTTCGCCTCGATCGAGGAGGTCGACCGCCTTTACGAAGGCACCGAGCCGGTGATCACCGTCGCGATCAACGGCGAGGCCCGGGCCTATCCGCTCGGTATCCTGATGACCCACGAGATCGTCAACGACGAGCTCGGCGGCGAGAAGATCGCCGTCACCTACTGCCCGCTGTGCAACTCGGCCGTGGTGTTTGACCGCAACGTCGACGGCGGCATTCTGACCTTCGGCGTGTCGGGCAAGCTGCGCAACTCCGACCTGGTGATGTGGGACCACGAGACCCAGAGCTGGTGGCAGCAGTTCACGGGCGAGGGGATCGTCGGCGAGAAGACCGGCACGCTGCTCACCATGCTGCCGGTGCGCGTCGAATCCTTCGACAGGTTCCGCGGCCGCTTTCCCGACGGCGAGGTCCTGCTGAGCCCGCGCGGCGGCCCCGGGTTCAATCCCTATGCGGGTTACGACACCTCCTCGCGCCCGTTCCTGTACCGCGGCGCCTTCCCGGAGGGCATCAAGCCGCTGGAATACGTGGTCGCGGTCGAGGACGAGGCCTGGGCGATCGAGCTGCTGCGCAAGGAAAAGCGCGTCGAGAAGGATGACCTTGTGATCACCTGGGAGCCCGGCCAGAACGCGGCGATGGACCGGCGCAACATCGCCGACGGTCGCGACATCGGCAACGTGGTGGTCCAGCGCATGGAGGACGGCAAGCTCGTCGACGCCGTGCACGACGTGACCTTCGCCTTCTCGTTCCACGCGTTCCACCCCGACGGCACGATCCACAAGTAGGACGGGACCCGTGCGCGGGAGATATCTCGGTACGAGGGAGGGCCGGTCCCGGGCGGGGCTGGCCCTCGTCGTATTCACGATCGCCACGGTCTCGCTGTGGGGCGTGCTGCCGGGCGCGTTCGCGCAGGGCCTGTCGAAGTGGCAGCGCGAGTTCCCGAAGACCGACTTCGAGACCCGGATCATCGAGCTGTCGGAGATCGACGACGACGGCAACACACGGGATTCGATCCCGCCCGTGCGCCAACCGAAATACAAGCCCGCCGCCGAGGTGATCGACGTCGGGCCGCTGGAGCCGGTCCTGTCGGTCGGCATCAACGGCGATTTCCGGGCCTATCCGCTGCGCATCCTGCTTTGGCACGAGATCGTCAACGAGGAGATCGGCGGCGTGCCCGTGCTGGTCAGCTACTGCCCGCTGTGCAATTCGGGCGTGGTGTTCGACAGGCGTGTGGACGGCCGGCTTCTGGAGTTCGGCAACACCGGCCGCCTGCGTCACCGCGACATGGTGATGTACGACATCCAGACCGAGAGCTGGTGGCAGCAGTTCACTGGCGAGGCGCTGATCGGCGAATTGTCCGGCCGGACCATGACGCCGATCCCGGCCCGGCTGGAATCGCTCGCGAAGTTCCGGGAGCGCGCACCGGACGGCCTGCTGCTGGTGCCCGAGGACGAGCGTGCGCGCCCGTATGGCGCGTCGCCCTATGTGGGCATGGACACCCGCGAGCTGCCGAGGTCGCTCCGCGACGTCCATTTCCCCTATCCGTTGCCGGACGGCATCCGTCCGCTCCAGCGCGTGGTTGCGGTGGGCGACGAGGCCTGGACCCTCGACCTGTTGCGCAAGAACACGCCGGTCGAGGACGGCGACCTGGTCCTGACCTGGGAGCCAGGCCAGAATTCGATCCATGACACGCAGCTTATCTTCCGCGGCCGCGACGTCGGCAACGTCATTGTCCAGCGAAGGGCCGGGAGTGGCGGGTGGAAGGATGTTCCCTACGACGTGACGTTTGCCTTTGCGTTCCGGGCGTTCCGCCCGGACGGGCGGATCGTCTTCGAAAAGTGATTTCGGCGACCGAACGGTCCCGCGCAATCGACGCTGAGTCCGGGTTTCGCTATATTGCGGCGCTGGAGATACCGCGATGCCTTTGGATCAGAACCGCGCCGAAATCGCGCCGGAGACGACGTCCGACGTACAGGTCTTTCACTCGGCCTGTCCGCATGACTGCCCGAGCACCTGCGCGCTTGAGGTCGAGCGGCTCGATCCGGCCACAATCGGCCGTGTCCGGGGCGCCAGCGCCAACACCTACACGGCGGGTGTAATCTGCGCAAAGGTCGCGCGCTACGCGGAGCGGGTGCATCACCCCGAACGCCTGACGAAACCGCTGCGCAGGGTCGGCGAAAAGGGGATCGGCCGTACCGCGTTCGAGGAATTGTCGTGGGACGACGCGCTGGACGAGGTGGCCGCGCGGCTGCGCGAGGCCGCCGAGCGTCACGGGCCTGAGACCGTCTGGCCGTTCTACTATGCGGGCACGATGGGGCTTGTGCAGCGCGACGGCATCCAGCGCCTGCGCCACGTGATGGGATACTCGCGCCAGCACTCGACCTTCTGCAATACGTTGGCCGATGCGGGCTGGCTGGCCGGGACGGGTTCAAAGACCGGCGTCGACCCGCGTGAAATGGCGGAGTCCGACCTGATCGTGATCTGGGGCTGCAATCCCGTGAGCACGCAGGTCAACGTGATGACCCACGTGACCCGGGCGCGGAAGAACCGCGGCGCGAAGATCGTCGTGATCGACCCTTACGAGACCGAGTCCGCGAAGCAGGCGGACATCCACCTGATGCCGAACCCCGGCACCGACGGCGCGCTGGCCTGTGCGGTGATGCACGTGCTGTTCCGCGACGGCCATGCCGACCGCGACTACATGGCGAAGTACACAAAGGGCGCCGACGATCTCGAGACCCACCTGAAGAGCCGCGACCCGGCCTGGGCGGAGGAGATTACGGGCATCCCTGCCGAAGAGATCGAGGCGTTCGCCAGGCTCTACGGCACGACACCGCGCAGTTTCCTGCGGCTCGGCTTCGGGTTCACGCGCTCGCGCAACGGCGCGGTGCAGATGTTCTCGGCAAGCTGCCTGCCGGCCGTCACCGGTGCATGGCAGCACCGGGGCGGCGGCGCACTCTATTCGAATGCCGGGATCTACGGCGTTGACCAGACCGTCATCAAGGGCGAGGACGTGATGGACGCGTCTGTGCGCCTGCTCGACCAGTCGCGGATCGGCCCGATCCTCACCGGCGACCCGCGCGACCTCGGCGACGGCCCTCCGGTCACGGCGCTTTTTATCCAGAACACCAACCCGATGAATGTAGCCCCGGACCTCGGCAAGGTGCGGGAAGGCTTCCGGCGGGACGACCTGTTCGTCTGCGTGCACGAGCAGTTCATGACCGAAACGGCGGCGATGGCCGACATCGTGCTGCCCGCGACCACCTTTCTGGAGCACGACGACATGTATGTCGCGGGAGGGCACACCCATCTGCAGGTGACCAGGGCCGTCATCGAGCCCGTCGGCGAAGCGCGGTCGAACCACTGGGTGCTGTGCGAGCTTGCGAAGCGGCTGGGCGCCGAACATCCCGGCTTCGAGATGAGCGCGTGGGACCTCATGGACGATGCCCTGAAACGGTCAGGCTATGCCGGAGCGCAGGAAATCTGGGAAGGTCACTGGGAGGACAAGGCGCAGGACTTCGAGGACGGCCATTTCCTCAACGGGTTCGGCCACGAAGACAGGCTTTTCCACTTCACGCCCGACTGGTCGAAGGTCGGCGGCAATCATCACGGCATGCCCGCGCTGCCCGACCACTATGCCGTCGTGGACGCGCGCGACGACGAACACCCCCTCCGGCTGGTGACGGCGCCGTCGCGCAACTACCTGAACACCAGCTTCACGGAAACCGCGACCAGCCGGAAGCGCGAGGGCCGTCCGGAGGCGCAGCTCCATCCGGATGTATGCGAAGAGCTCGGTCTTGCGGCCGGCGACCTGGTGCGGATCGGCAACCGCCAGGGCTCCGTCATGGTTCATGCTCGCCCGACGGAGGGACTCCGGCGGTCGACCGTGATCGTCGAAAGCGTCTGGCCGAACGCGGCCTTCGTCGAGGGCATCGGCATCAACCTGCTCGTGAGTGCGGACTCGGGCCAGCCGAACGGCGGCGCGGTCTTCCACGACACCGCGGTATGGCTGAAGCGCGCATGACCGCGACCGTCATCGTCTTCGGCAACGAGAAGGGCGGGACCGGAAAATCGACCACGGCGATGCACGTGATCGTGGGCCTGCTGCGCGAGGGCTATGCTGTCGGTGCGATCGACCTCGATGCGCGCCAAAGCACGCTCGCGACCTATTTCGACAACCGGCGGATCTATGCGGCCAGGCACGGTCTTTCGCTGCCGCATCCGACCTATCGGGCCATCGAGCGCAGCGATCTGCCCGATCGCCCGGCCGCCGAGGAGAACGAACGCACACGGCTGGCGGCGGCTATTTCGGACCTGTCCGCGACGAGCGACGTCATCGTGATCGACACGCCGGGCAGCGACAGCCACCTTTCGCGTGCGGGCCATTCCTACGCGGACATCCTCGTCACGCCGATCAACGACAGCTTCGTCGACCTGGACCTGCTGGGGCGCGTGGACCCCGACACCAACACGGTGCTCCGCCCGAGCAGCTATTCCGAGATGGTCTGGGAGCAGAAAAAGGCACGGGCCTTGCGCGACGGCGGATCGATCGACTGGGTCGTCATGCGAAACCGCCTCGCGGCGCTCGATTCCCGCAACAAGCGGAACATGGACGCCGCGCTCGAAGCCCTGTCCGCGCGTCTCGGCTTCCGGCTGGCCTACGGCTTCAGCGAACGGGTGATCTTTCGCGAACTTTTCCTGAAAGGACTTACGCTGCTGGACATCCGCGAGGAGGGTTCGGACGTAGAACTGACAATGTCCCATGTCGCGGCGCTGCAGGAAGTCCGCAAACTGCTGCACGCCCTGGGCGTGCCCGAGGCGGGCGAACAGCAGGCGGTCGCATCCAGCTAGGAGATCAGGGTGGGCAACAAGGAGCGTGACGACAATCTTCCGGCCGGCCGGTCCAGCCGTTCGGAGATCGATGCGTTTCTGAACAAGGTTGCCGCCACACCGCTTCAGCGGCCGGCGGGACGGCGTGGCCGGCTTCTGTTCGCGATCGATGCGACGGCAAGCCGCGAGCCGACCTGGGACCTCGCCTGCCAGATCCAGTCCGAGATGTTCTCCGCGACGGACGGGATCGGCGGCCTTGAAGTCCAGCTCGCCTTTTATCGGGGGTTTGGTGAGATGAAGGTCACCAAATGGCTCGACAGCGGCGACGAACTCGTGCGGCGGATGGTGAAGGTGCGTTGCCTTGCCGGACGGACCCAGATCCGCAAGCTCCTGAATCATGCGCTGCGGGAAACCGGGAACCAGAAGGTCGACGCGCTTGTCTTTGTTGGCGACGTCGTCGAGGAGGACATCGACGAACTGGGACATATCGCCGGACAGCTCGGCCTGGTCGGCACGCCGGTGTTCGTGTTCCACGAGGGGGGCGAACCGGTCTCGCGCCGCGCGTTCGAACAGATCGCGCGTCTGTCCGGCGGCGCATACTGCAGCTTTGACGCGGGCAGCGCACAACAGCTGAAGGAACTGCTGGCGGCGGTTGCCGTGTTCTCCGCCGGCGGGAGGCGCGCGCTGGAAGACCTCAGCAAGCAGCGCGGCGGACGTGTGCTGCAGATCGCCGACCAGATGCGCGGCAAAAGGTAGGTCCGTCATGCCCTGGCTCATCCTTGCGGTTTGTGTGCTGGTCGGTCTCTGGCTGCTGGCGCGCTGGTATGCGAGCGCGCAGCCCGCCGATATCCTGCGGGCGATCCGCTGGGTGGCGGCGACGGTGCTGGTCGTCGGACTTGCGGCGATCGCGCTTTCGGGCCGTTGGAACCTTCTGTGGGCGCTTGCGTTCCCGGCGTTCCCGCTGCTGATGCGCTGGCGCGCCTTGCGCAGCATGCGCCGGAACGCGAGCGGGCCGAGCGCGGGCCAGACGAGCCAGGTCGAGACGCGGTTCCTGCGGATGACGCTGGACCATGACACCGGCGACATGGACGGCGAGGTGCGCGAGGGCACCCATGCGGGCCGCAAGCTGTCCGACCTGAAGCTCGGCGAGGCGATCGAGCTCTGGCGCGAGGTCGCGCAGGCCGACGAGCAGTCGCGAATCGTCCTGGAGAGCTTCCTCGACCGGGCGCATCCCGAATGGCGCGACGTCGTGGGAGAGGCCGCCTCGGCCTCGCGCGAGGGCGGCAGTGCCGGTGACAGCCCGTGGGCGCGCACAGACATGGGCGTCGAGGAGGCGCGCCAGATTCTCGGTGTCGAGGCGGACGCGTCGGACGCGGACATCGAGGCCGCCTGGCGCCGGGAAATGAAGCGCGCCCATCCGGACCAGGGCGGGTCCGACTGGATGGCAGCCAAGGTCAACCAGGCCAAGGACGTTCTGCTGGGCCGGTAGCACGCACGCGCTTGCGTGCAATCGCGGGGCTATGGCAGAAGGTCCGCACTTCGGCGCTGGGCGCACCAGAACAGGCTTTCCGACGATCCGATGGCACACCGCGTACGCAAGGCGATCTTCCCGGTCGGCGGCATGGGGACCCGTTTCCTGCCGGCCACAAAGGCGATGCCCAAGGAAATGCTGCCTGTCGTCGACCGGCCGTTGATCCAGTATGCGGTCGACGAGGCGCGCGCAGCCGGTATCGAGCAGTTCATTTTCGTGACGGGCCGCGGCAAGAGCGCGATCGAGGACCATTTCGACCATTCGATCGAGCTGGAGAACCTGCTGGAGGCTCGCAACAAGGTCGATGCGCTCGCGGATTTGCGTGAAACCCTGCTGCCGCCGGGCAACATCGCGTATGTCCGGCAGCAGGAGCCCCTCGGGCTAGGCCACGCCGTGTGGTGCGCACGCAACCTGGTCGGCGACGAGCCCTTCGCCGTCTTGCTCGCGGATGACCTGATCCAGGCGGATACGCCCTGCCTCAAGCAAATGGCCGACGTGTTTGCAGAGAAGGGCGGCAACGTCATTGCAGCGATGGAAGTCCCCGACGAACACACCTCGCGCTACGGCATCATCGATGCCGGAGGGGCGTCCGGGGACGTGCGTCCGGTGAAGGGGCTGGTCGAGAAGCCGCAGGCGGGTTCCGCGCCGTCGAACCTGGCCGTGATCGGCCGCTATATCCTCATGCCCGAGGTGTTCGAGGAACTCGGCCGGCAGGAGAAAGGCGCCGGGGGCGAAATCCAGCTCACCGACGCGATGGCCCGGCTGATCGACCGGCAGCCCTTCCACGGGGTCGCGTTCCAGGGCACGCGTTTCGACTGCGGCGACAAGCTGGGCTTCCTCGAGGCGAATATTGCCTTCGCGATGGAACATGAGGATCTCGGCCCCGGTGCGCGGGACATGATCGATCGCCTTGCCGGAGACGCCTCATGAAAATCGCGATGGTGGGGACGGGCTATGTCGGGCTGGTGTCCGGCGCCTGCTTTTCGGAGTTCGGCTGGGACGTCGTGTGCGTCGACAACAATGCCGACAAGATTCTCTTTGGTTTCGGTGAGTCGGAACTGACCTCCCAGGGCAAGGACCGTTTGCGAGAAGTCGCCGAAAATCTGCAGGCCGCCTATCAGAACCCGATGGTCACGTTGATTGGACACACGGACCGGCTCGGCTCATTCGACTCCAACATGGGCCTCTCTCAACGCCGGGCTGAGGCGGTGCGCCG
>JAEPNS010000118.1:0-7374 GCA_017643325.1 Alphaproteobacteria bacterium
CGACGGTCACCTTCCGCGACCTGACAACCGTGCACCGCACGTTCCGCGATCGGGAAACCGTCGCCCGCGCGAACGGCGCGCCCGCGGTCTCGCTCGAGGTGTCCAAACGGACCGGCGAGAACATCATCGAGACCATCGAGCAGGTGCGTGAGGTCGTGCTGGCCGAGAGCGACACATGGCCGGACGCGGTCCGGGTCAGCTTCTCGCAGGACAAGTCGGTGCAGGTGCAGACCATGCTGCGCGACCTGCAGAACAATGTGCTCAGCGCCGTCCTGCTGGTGATGATCGCGGTCGTCGGCGCGCTCGGCCTGCGCTCGGGCATCCTCGTCGCCATCGCGATCCCGGGCTCGTTCCTGACCGCGATCCTGGTGATCAATGCGCTCGGCCTGACGGTCAACATCGTCGTGCTGTTCTCGCTGATCCTGGCCGTCGGGATGCTCGTCGACGGCGCCATCGTGGTGACCGAATACGCGGACCGGAAACTGCGCGAGGGCGAGCCGCCCGAGCGCGCCTACGCCATGGCCGCCAAGCGCATGGCCTGGCCGATCATCGCCTCGACCGCGACCACGCTCGCGGCCTTCGCGCCGCTGCTGTTCTGGCCGGGCATCGTCGGCGAATTCATGAAGTTCCTGCCCATCACCCTCGTCGCAACGCTCACGGCGTCGCTGGCGATGGCGTTGCTTTTCGTGCCCGTCCTCGGCGCCAACTTCACGCTGATCTCGCGTGCCGTGATCTACGTCGCCAGCGCAGGCATCGGCGCCGCGCTCGCATCGGGGATCGGACGCAGCCTCGCGGGCCTCGCGCTGGGCGACGGCATCGGCGTCACGGTCGTGGGCGTGATCTTCACGCTGGCCGGGCTCGCGGGCGGCCTGTGGATCGGCGGGCGCCTTCTCCGCTACACGGATCGCGCCGCTGGCGGGACTCCTGTACGGGACGAGTCCGCGGCGGCCCTTTCCGACAACGAAAAACTGGATGTCAGCAAGCTGTCTGGCATCACCGCCGGCTACGTCCGGCTCCTCAGCGCCGTCCTGAAGCGTCCCGGTATCGTCCTCGCCAGTGCCTTTGCGGTGCTGGTGGCGTCCTGGATGGCCTACGGGGCGCTGGGCAAGGGAGTCGAGTTCTTTCCCAGCGTCGAGCCGGAACAGGCCGCGATCCAGATCCACGCCCGCGGCAACCTGTCGGTGATCGAGAAGGCAACGCTCGTCTCGGAGGTCGAGGAGCGCATCCTCGAACTGCAGGACGAGCGCGGCGAATTCGATTCCGTCTACTCATTGTCCGGCAACCTGCCGGTGCGCGACGAGGAGGCCGAGGACGTCATCGGGACCATCAACCTCGAGTTCGCGGACTGGGACGAGCGGCGGCCGGCGGATGTCATCCTGGCGGATATTTTCGAACGCACGTCCGACCTGGCGGGCATCTTCGTCGAGACCCGCAAAGAGGAAGCCGGGCCGCCGGTTGGCAAGCCCGTCCAGGTCCAGTTGAGTTCGCGCCACCCCGAACTGCTGGAAGCCGAGGTCGCGAAGGTGCGCGCCTTCGTGAACACCCTGCCCGGCCTCAAGGACATCGAGGACAGCCGGCCGATACCCGGTATCGAGTGGGAAATCGCCGTGGACCGGGCGGAGGCCGCAAAGTTCGGGGCTGACGTGTCGATGATCGGCAATGCCGTGAAGTTCGTGACCAACGGCATGAAGGTGACCGACTACCGGCCCAATGACAGCGACGACGAGATCGACATCGTCGCACGCTACCCCGAAGGCGACCGGACCATCGACCAGCTCGACGAGATCAGGCTCCAGACCAGCGAAGGCATGGTGCCGATCAGCAATTTCGTCGACCGGGCCGCACAGCCGCGCACGGGCCAGCTGAAACGGGTGGATTCCGAGCGCGTGATGACGGTGCGCGCGGACGTGCAGCCGGGCGTGCTCGCCGACGACATGGTGACCCAGATCCGCGCCTGGCTCGAGACGGCCGGAATCGACCCGCGCGTCGATGTGGAGTTCCGTGGCGAGGACGAGGAACAGAAGGCGGCCCAGTCATTCCTCATGAAAGCGTTTGCCGTGGCGCTGTTCCTGATGGCCATCATCCTGGTGACCCAGTTCAACAGCTTCTATTCCGCGCTGCTGATCCTGACCGCGGTGGTGATGTCCACCATCGGCGTGATGCTCGGCCTTCTCGTCGTCGGGCAGCCCTTCGGCATCGTGATGAGCGGAATCGGCGTGATCGCGCTTGCCGGGATCGTGGTGAACAACAACATCGTGCTGATCGACACCTACGACAGGCTGCGAAAACATCTCGCGCCGCGCGACGCGATCCTCCTGACCGGCGCGCAACGCCTGCGGCCGGTCCTGCTGACCACGGTCACGACCGTCCTCGGCCTGATGCCGATGGTGCTGCAAGTAAACATCGACTTCGTCAGCCGGGAGATCGCGGTGGGCGCCCCGTCGACCCAGTGGTGGGTCCAGCTCTCGACGGCCATCGTCGCCGGGCTCAGTTTCGCCACGGTGCTGACGCTGTTAATCACCCCGAGCGCGCTGATGCTTCGCGAAAACGTCGCAGCATGGCGCCGGCGGCGTGGCGCGGCGGCGGACACGCCCGATGCACCGGGTGCGCCGGCGGAGTAGGGCCGAGCGGATCGCGCGAACGCGAGCATCCTTCGAGACGCTCGTTTCACTCGCTCCTCAGGATGAGGATCGAGCTAATTCACCGTCCTCATCCTGAGGAGACCGCGCAGCGGTCGTCTCGAAGGATTTTTGGTTCGTGCGAGAGCTGCAGGCAGCAGCTAGTTCACGGTCGGAAGCGTAAAGACCTGGCCGGGATAGATCAGGTCCGGATCGCGGATCTGTTCCCGGTTGGCCTCGTAGATCACCGTGTACTGGAAGCCCGATCCGTAGCGCTGGCGGGCGATGTTCCAGAGGTAATCGCCCGGCTGGATGATCACGATACGCCCGGGCGGCAGGTCGCGCAGCGGTTCGCTGCGCACGAACGGGATCTCGGAGCGCGCCACGACATTGCCGTCCGGCCCGATCTGGTCGACCCGCAGGTTGTAGGAGCCGGGCGCAACGGTGTCATCGAGGGTGATGGACCACCGGCCGTCCGCGTCAGCCCGTGTCTCCCCGACGAGTTCGTTGTCGAGATAAAGCCGCACGATGCTGTTCGGCGCGGCAAGCCCCGTGATCGTTGTATTGCCGGCATCGTCGTATTCAACACCCCCGACCGCCGCCGATGTTCCATCGAGCGACGGGCGTTGCAGCACCTCCGCAGCGCCCTGGCCGTCGCGCGGCACCGCGACCGCAACCACAGCGCCGTCCGGGCGCTCCGGAACGACCAGCGCGATCACGCGCTCGGCCTCGATGGGATCGAACCCTTCACACTCCGCAAAGAGGTGCAACTCGCGCTCCCCGGCCGACAGGCTCTGGTCCGGAAGCAGGACCCATTCACCCGACCGGTCCGCCTCGACGCGGCCGATCTCGGTTTCGCCGTCGCGGACCACGATCGTGCAGCCCGGTTCTGCCCGGCCCGCGATCACGACATTGCCGGCCTCGTCGACCCGCACGACGTCGAACGTCGGCACGCGCGGCCCGCCGTTCGCCGCCGGCTCGCCGGACCCTGCGCGCGGTACGGAAGCCGACTGGCCAACACCCGGCGCGCCCCCCGCGCCTGCCCCGGCCGTGCCCGAATTTCGGGATTCCGCAGTATTTTCGCCAGGCACAGCGTCGTCCCGCGCGATCGGCGCGTCGGGATCGGGCAACTGGAAAAACAGGAACGCGCCGATGATCACACCGATCACCAGCACCGCCAGCGCACCAAAGACGTAGGAACGGTTCACGGCCCCAATCCGGAAAGATTCCTTTTACGCGACCAACGTATTACGCTGGCTGATTCTAGGCAAACCCAGTCCCACACGCGGAAAGGTCCAGAACGTATGCCGCAGCTGTCTTCCATTTGTGTTTATTGCGGATCCTCCAATGACGGCCCCGAATCCCACCGCGATGCCGCAAGGCAGCTCGGGCAGATGATGGCCGAACGCGGGATCGCGCTCGTCTACGGCGGCGGCAGGGTCGGCGTGATGGGAACGATCGCGGATGCGGTGATAGACGCGGGCGGCACGGTCACCGGGATCATTCCGGACTTCCTGATGCAGAAGGAGGTCGGCCACACCGGCGTGACGAGCCTCGAGGTCGTCGCCACGATGCACGAGCGCAAGGCGCGCATGGCAGAGCTGTCCGACGCCTTCCTGGTGCTGCCCGGAGGGCTCGGGACCCTCGAGGAATTCTTCGAGGTCCTGACATGGCGCTTCCTCAAGCTGCATGACAAGCCGATCGCACTGCTGAACACGGACGGCTACTGGGACCGCCTGTCGGAGTGCCTGCAGGGTATCGCGGATGCCGGGTATGCCCGCCCGGCGACGCTCGAACTGGCCACGTATGCGGAAACCCCCGCCGAGGCGTTGGAGATTCTCGAGCGCCAGGCGGCCGTGGAACACGGCCGCCTGGAATCCGAAAAACTCTAGGTCAGAAGCCCCAGGTCAGGCGCCCCAGGGCGTCACCGCTTCCTTGAGCTTCTTGTAGCCGTCGAGGAAGCCCGGACGGTCTCCGGAATAGACCTCGTCGAACGTGTCCAGCACGCCGTCGAGATACTTCGCAAGCTCGTCGTTGCCCGGGTTCGCGTCGATGTAGGCGTCACGGATCAGCACGAAGTGGATGCGCGGATCATACGGCTGCTTCGTGCCGCCGACCCATTCGTCGCCGTCGAGAAGGCGCAGCAGCATCGCGTCGGCCGAACCGAGCGTCTGCTCGTGGATCGGCGGGCCGGACATCCGGTGCATCACCGACGTCATGTCGCGGCCGTTGCCGGTGGTGTAGCCCATGTCGTTCCAGACCTTCTGGGTATCGACGTCACCCTGCCCCAGATGGCCCGCGACACGGCCCGCAAAGTTGCGGAGCGGGTCGGACACGTCGGCGAGCAGGTCCGTCAGGCGGTCGCCGTCCAGGTCGGTCGCGAGAATGATGCAGTCCCGCTGTTCGATCAGGTCCCAGAGGAGCAGGCCGTAGTTGGTATCGGAGATATGCTGCTCGATCCGGCCGCCCCAGTTCTCCATGCCGTCCTTGAAGTCGTCCGGCAGCAGCTTGATGACCTTCTCGATGCTCTCGCGGTGTTCCTCATAGGGGTTCACCGCGTATTTGCGGCCGACCTCGAACTTGGTGCCCTCGAGCAGCCAGGCGTGCAGGCCGGCATTGATGCCGTCCTCCATGGCCTGGGTCGGCTTTGTCGCGACGCGGCCGAGCTTACCGGTTTCGTGCACCATCTTGAGGAACAGCCGGTTGGCATAGGCCATCTGGATCGCGGGCGTGTTCATCTCCGAGTGCACGATGCCCGTCTCGGCATCGACGCCGAACTTGGGGCGGTCCTGCGAATACGGCAGGCAGGGCATGCAGCGCACGACCGTGATCGGGCCGTAGGGGCGCACGTTGCAGAAGACGCCGGCCTGGGTGCGCAGCGGCGCGTTGCCCGACTTGCCCATCACGACCACGCGGTTGCCGTCGCCGTCATTCACATAGGCGTCGCCGGCGGTCGACCACTTGATCGACGTCGCCGGCATGTTGCCGAACCAGGCGAGGCATTCGAGCTTGGTGTCGTGGCGGTACTGGGACCACATCGGGACCGCGTAGAAGGGAAGCTGCAGGATATCGATCGCGGCGATGGTCCCGAGCAGCGCATAGGCGTCCGTCATCGAGTGCGCGACCGGGTTCACGCCGCCGGTGAAGTTCCCGCCCTGCCACACAACGGCATCGGGATAGCCCTCCGGGCGGACATCGCTGGGGTCGTAGAGCGCCTCCATGGCGCCAAACAGGTCGCCGCCGTCGGCTTCGGTGCGGGCAATGGACATCAGGTCGATCATGAGCGTCCCTCACTGGGTCGTTGTGTTCGCTCGCGAGGCCCGGTGCGCCGAAAATGCGCTCGCGAAGGCAGGATTCGGCGCACTGTATGCGTGCTGCGCCGCCTTCTGTAAAGGGCAGCCGCGCACAAGTTCGTTGCGTGCCGGTAACAAAGATGCGGGCCGGGATTTCCCGGGCGAGGCCGGGGGCGAAAGGCTACTGGCTGAGCTGCCCGTGGACGGCCTTGGCCGCGGTCAGGAGGGCTTCGCGGCCGCGTTCGTCGTCGATCCGCGTGACCATCGCATAGGACCGGTCGGAATCGTTCCAGTAGAACATCGAGAGGTCGTCGGCGAGCGCATAGGTGATATCGACCCCGTTCGCCTGCTCGCCGCGGACATAGAGCGAGACCTTCTTGCCGGTCTCGTCCGCGAAAACGAACTGGGCCGCGGGACCGTCCGTATCCGGCAACACGCGGCTCCCGACGAGACGGTACCCGAAGCTGTCCAGGCTCGGCACCCGGACGGGCTTGCCCATGCGGTCGGCCAGGTAATCTCCGATGGCGGCCGATCCGCCCGGGGCCGGGCTGCGCAACTCGTCCTCGTGACTGACCACATGGGCCATCGCCGCGCGAACCATCAGTTCCTGGGTGTCGATCGGCGGGGCCTCGGCAACCTGGGCGCCCGCATCGGCATCGATCCCGCGCAAGGTCCAGCCCCCGGCGGCGCCGACCACAAACAGCGCGATGGCCGCCGCCATTGCCGCCCAGGCGGGCACACCGGACCGGCGCGTCTCGAACGCACCGAGTATATCGGGGGGAAGCTCCTCGTGGAGAATATCGTCATAGAGCGCGTGCAGGCCGGCGTTCTGCGCGCGATAGCGCGCCACCCGGCGCGCCGCGTCGGAATTGTCTGCGAGCCAGTCCTCGATCTCTGCCTGGCGCGCCGGATCGAGCTCGCCGTCGACGAGCGCATTGAGCTCGCTGTCGGAAATCCGATCCTCGGTCATTTCACCCTCCGGATGCCGGGCACGGCCGCGCCCTCGTCGATCCGCTTGCGCAGCTCCTCACGGGCCCGCGACAGACGCGACATCACAGTGCCGACCGGGACGTCGAGAACGCTGGCGGCCTCCGCGTAGGTCATGCCTTCCAGCCCGACGAGCAGCAGAACCTGCCGGTGCAGGCCTGTCAGGTCTCCGAGCGCCGACGAAAGCTCCGAGAGCTCGACCGCAGCGTCCTGGCCCGCGGCCTCGGCGCGCTGGGGCGCCGCATCGAGCGGAACCACATCGAGCATCCGCGACCGGCGGCGCATCTCGTTGGCGTGAAGGTTGTGCATGATCGTGAACAGCCAGGTGCGCATGTTGGTGCCTTCGCGCCACAGGTGGAGCTTGTCGAGCGCGCGCAGGACGACGTCATGGACGAGATCGTCGGCCTGGGTCCGGTCGCGCATCAGCGCGATGGCGTACCGCCGGAGCCGCGGAATTTCCGCGACCACGGCCTGGC
>JAEPNS010000118.1:7384-8890 GCA_017643325.1 Alphaproteobacteria bacterium
TGGCGCTTGGTTTCGGTGCTCACGAGGGCGAGGCGCGAAGGCCCAACAGGCGTGACGAGAACGCTACTTCTTCATCTCGTCCTTTTTCATCTCGTCCTTCTTCATCATGGCGTCTTTCTTCATCTCGTCCTTCTTCATCTCGTCCTTTTTCATCATGTCGTCTTTCTTCATCTCATCCTTCATCATCGCGTCCGTGGCGGACTTCTGCGGCTGGGTGGCCGTCTGCGCGATGGCGGCGCCGGTGAGCGCGATGGTGGCAACGCCGGCGGCGGCGAGAATACGGGTGATCGACATATGTCTGTCTCCTGTCGGGGGTATGGTTGCTTGCAGGTACCTGCACGAGAATAAACACCGTCCGTCCGAAAACCATTCCGGACAGGTTCAAAAATAATTCAATCGCGATTTCATGGGCTTAACATGAGTTCGGCCGGCACGGTCCCGCCCGCTCACGACGATTTGCGCGAAAGCCCGCGCGAGCGTGCTTGATCGGGCCAGGCCGGTCTTGCACGGTTTACGTCCGGCCGGGACACGTTTGATCGTGTCCCATCGCTCGTCCAATAGGGAGGATGGAATGAAGAAACTCGCTGCCTGTCTGGTGACCGCCCTGGCGGTCGGCTGGTCCTCTCAAGCCCATGCGGAATGCACCTACGCCGACGGGACCGCTGCCCCGGCCCCCGGGATGTCCGAACAGGCCAAGACGTCAAACGCGTGGGGTCCGCGCTTCGTGAGCCTTTACAACAACCTGAACAAGGGTGACCAGGCGACGCTGGACGCCATGCTCGACCATCGCAATTCCGCGTTGGTCACCTCGAAGTGCTCGCCCAATGACCTGTTCTGGACCCATCTTTCGCTCGTCGGCTTGAGCGAGGAAGACCCGGAATCGTTGTCGGAGGGACTGCCGGAGATTGCGCGCGCCTTCAAACTCACCGACCAGGGCCGCCGCCGGATCCCGGCGATGCTCGAAGCAGGCGGCGTCCGGAAATAGTCCCGCGGCCCATTTGTCAGGAAGAGACCGGCGTCAGCGGCCCAGGCCGCGCATGGCGTCGTCGAGCCCTTCGACCGTGAGCGGATACATCCGGCCGTCGACGATCTCGCTGATCATCCCGATGGTCGGGAAATAGCGCCAGCGGTCCTGCGGCATCGGGTTCAGCCACGCGACATGCGGATAGGTGCGCACGAGGCGTTTGAGCCAGGTCTCTCCCGATTCCTCGTTCCAGTGCTCGACGCTGCCGCCCGGGTGCTGGATCTCGTAGGGGCTCATCGTCGCGTCGCCCACGAGGATCAGCTTGTAGTCGGACGGATAGGTGTGCAGCACGTCCCAGGTGGCCGTGCCCCCTGCCCTCCGGCGGCGGTTCTCCCGCCACAGCGATTCATAGACGCAGTTGTGGAAGTAGAAG
Source organism: Alphaproteobacteria bacterium (assembly GCA_017643325.1). Classification (GTDB taxonomy): domain Bacteria; phylum Pseudomonadota; class Alphaproteobacteria; order UBA6615; family UBA6615; genus JABJAG01. Next base: position 8,782 of record JAEPNS010000118.1, read on the forward strand.
TACTCGAGGTGCTTGAACTCGGTCCGCGCGGCGGAAAACAACTCCTCGCACATGCGCACATGCGGATCCATCGACCCGCCCACGTCGAACATCATCAGGACCTTCACCG
>JAEPNS010000119.1:0-2046 GCA_017643325.1 Alphaproteobacteria bacterium
GAATGTTGGCAATTCCGCGCCGAACAGATCGGACAGCACATCCGAGCCGGGACCCGACGCGCTGATGTCGGCTTCGATCTCGAAGCCCTCCCCGGTCAGGTCGATCCAACCGCGCGCGGCGTTCGCGACCATGCCGTCGGCGCGCACGGACCGGCCTCGGAAATTGCTGAACAGGAAGCCTTCCGCGGAATAGTTCATCACCGCGCTTACCTCCCATTCGCCCAATGCCGGAAGCTCGGCACCGACGACGGCGCCCAGCTGGGCGAATTCGCCACCGTTACCGTGCGCGGGGAGAGCGAACTCAAACCGCTCTTCCGCGATCCGTCCGGTACCGCCGCGCCCGGCGATCTCGATGTCCTCACCCACACGGAACGTCATGTCGATATCGGAGAAGGCCCAGCCGCTAGGGTTGGTTTCGGCATGAAAACGCAGCGAGGCCTCCGCTTCGTCCGGGATCGTCTGGCTTGTGAAACGGCGTACGATCGAGGGGTCGCGTACCTGGAGGTCCGCGTCGAGCACTGTGTTGCCGGAAAACATGGGCTGGCCGAGTTCTCCCTCGACGTATCCGCTCACGCCGGGAGACCCGAGGCCAATCTCGATCGGATAAGTTGACGTGGTATCCAGGAGGGTGTTCAGCGAACCCCCTTCGCCATCGAGCGTGAGCGCGATTCCTTCGTAGGCGCCATCGAATTCGATGCTGATCGGCCGTGATGCCGAGCTGGAACTGAGCACGAACTCCTCGATGGTGCCTTCGCCGGAATTGCCATTGCGCGCGTCGTACCACGACAAGCGACTGTCGATGATCCGCACAGAACGGATGTCCAGGCCGTCGAGCAGCTGGGTTGGGGTTTCCGGGGGAGCGGATTCGGGCTTGTCGGGCCAAAGGTCCCAGTTCAATTGGCCATTCTGTGAGATGCGGATCGAAAGGTTGGCGTTCCGCACCGTGAGTTTTCGGATCTCCGCTTCCTCGTCCAGCAATAGCGGCAGGGCGGCCAGTTCGAATGTCACGTCGGCGCCCTCGATCATTGCGGTATCGGGAGCCCAGTCCGGATTTGCGATAGACAGATCGTTCGCCGTAAATTTCGCATTGAGGGACGGCGAGATATCGATGCCACCCGCGATCGATACATTGCGGCCGATGACCTTTTCGAGCTCCTTCTCGGCAAAGCCCCCGAGACCGTCGAAGTCGACGAAATGCGCGATGGCAAGCGCGCCGGCGCCTGCAACGGTGCCGGTCAGGCCGAGGGCGATCAGGGCGTTGCGATGACGGCGGCGCATGTCTCCTCAAAAATCTGCGGAAGTCTTCCGCGAAGCGGGACTTGCCGGACCGGTTTGCCAAATGCCGTCCGTTCGCTCGGCTGCGTCGCCCGGGGGAACTTCGGGACGTGCCGGTACGCCGGCAGAGCGTTGCCGCGAACGCTAGACGCGGTTGTCCGCCGCCGGCGTCTGAAGAGCAGCCTGCTCTTCAGAGACGTTTGGCGTCTGACCGATGATCTCAATGTTCATCTCGTCGGTCCCGCTCACCTGTAGCTCGAACGTGTCCGGCATCTGGGCGACCTCGGCGATCTGTTCATACGTCGCGTCCGGTGCCGACGTCGCCGGCAACGTTGCGCGTTCGAACCGGGCCGCTCCGGCAATCTGCGTAGGAGTATCGGTCGATTGGGTCTGCAGGCTCAGCTGTTCGATCGTGCTCCTGCCCGACTTTCCGTTTCGCGCGTCGCGCCATACCACGTTGGTGTTCCGGATCGTCAGCATCTGGACGTGCATGGGGAAGTTGGCTCGGGCAGCCAGATTCTCGACGCCATCAAACATCCCGGACTGCCAGTTGAGCGTGCCGTCCTGCGAAATATCAACCGCGACATTCGCATCGGAAATCGTGAGATCCTGGATTTCGACCACCCCGTCGAAAATCAGCGGGATCAGGGCGATCCGGGCCGAAACGTTTGCGTCCGCAAGTACATCGGGGCGGTGGGACCAGGGTGCGTTCTCGATCCGGAACTGCGACGCGAACAGCGTCGGGGACAACGACCGCGACAGCTCGATGTC
>JAEPNS010000119.1:2056-8846 GCA_017643325.1 Alphaproteobacteria bacterium
GATGTCACCGGAGATGGAGACCGGCTGGCCGGTCACCTGCGCGAGCCGCTTCTCCGCGAAACTGCGGACGTTTTCCGTGTCCGTCACCATATGGGCTGCGTAGCCAATGCCCCCCACGACGGCGAGCGCTGCGACGGCTGCTGCGATACGCGGTGCTGTGGGTTTGAACATTGTCTTTCGAGCCTGTGTTTCGGGTTTTGTTGTTTCCGGCCAAATCGGCCTGACACCCCCAAAACGCGTGACTCCGGATACCGTTCCTACGAATCTTCGGGGTTGCCTGACATATCGGGACTTGCGGTGTCGTGCAGGCTGGTGTTCATACGAGAGGCCGGTTATCCGCGCCTTTCAAGGAATTCGAGGGTATGACAGATCAACAACCGAGGACGGTCCGCGCGGCAATCGCGTCGCTGGAAGGGTCGCGAATCCGTCAGGTTGCGGAAGCAAACATCGGCCGCGAAGACGTGATCGCGCTTTGGTTCGGTGAGCCGGACCTGCCGACCCCGGACTATATCAAGCGTGCGGCAGAGGCGGCGCTCGCGGACGATCAGGTCTTCTACGCTCAAAATCGCGGCATTCCCCCACTCCGCGAGACCATTTCGGAGTACTCGACCGGGCTGATCGGACGAAAAATCGGAACTGACCGGATCACAGTCTCGGCGTCGGGTATGGCTGGCATCATGCTCGTCTCGCAGGCGCTCGTCGACAATGGTGACAATGTCGTGATTGTCGGGCCGCTCTGGCCCAACTGCGCCGGTACGGTCGAGGTCATGGGCGGCGAGGTCCGACATGTCTCACTCCGGCCCGACGAGACCGGACGATGGCGGCTCGACATGAACGATGTCGTGGATGCCTGCGACGAGCGCACGCGAGCGATCTACGTGAACTCGCCGGGTAACCCGACCGGCTGGGTCATGGAAAGGGACGAACAGATCGAGATGCTCACAGTTGCGCGCGAGCGGGGAATCTACGTGATCTCCGACGAGGTTTACGTCCGCCTGATCTACGACCGGCCGCGCGCGCCATCGTTCCTCGATGTCGCGGAGGATGACGACCGCGTGGTGGTCGTGAACAGTTTTTCCAAGTCCTGGTCAATGACGGGCTGGAGGCTGGGCTGGCTCACGCATCCACCGGATTTGGGACCGGTGTTCTCAAAGCTGAACGAATTCAATGTGGCCTCGCCGACGACCTTCGTGCAGCACGCCGGCGTGGTTGCGATGCGCGACGGGGAGCCGTTCGTTGCCGAAATGGTCGAGCGCTATCGTCGCAATCGTGACCTCGTCTTCCAGCGCCTCGCGGCCATGCCCCGGGTGACGCTGGCCCGGCCGGAAGGCGCCTTCTACGCGTTCTTCACGGTCGACGGGCTGACGGACAGCGTTGCCTATGCAAAGCAACTGATCGCGGAAACCGGCGTCGGCATGGCGCCGGGGCGCGCGTTCGGCGAGGCGGGCGAGGGCTGGCTTCGCCTGTGTTTCGCAGCGGACGCCTCGACGCTCTCCGCCGCGCTCGATCGTCTCGAACCAGCTTTTTCATAAGGAAACACCCCATGAAAGTCGTAATCACGGGCGGAACGGGCATGCTGGGCCGTCGCCTTGCCCTGCGGATCCTGGAAAAACCCGAGCTGACCGCACTCGACGGGACGCCGCGGGAGGTCGACAAGCTTGTTCTCTTCGACGCGTTCGAGCCGGTCGAGCCGCCGCCGGATGATCCCCGCGTCGAACTGGTGACCGGGGACATCTGTGATGCGGCAACGGTTGACGCGCTGATCGACGGCGAAACGGATTCGGTGTTCCACTTTGCCGCGGTTGTCAGCGGCGGCGCCGAGGCAGACTTTGACCTGGGTTACGCGGTCAATCTCGACGGAGGCCGCAACGTGCTTGAAGCCGCGCGGCGGACGGGCCGCTGCCCACGCATTGTCTTCACAAGCTCGCTGGCGGTGTACGGGGGGGAACGTTCCATCGACGATTCGACAGCACTGACGCCCCGGACTTCCTACGGAACGCAGAAAGCCATCGGAGAGCTTCTGGTCAACGATTACACCCGCAAGGGGTTCGTCGACGGGCGCACACTACGGCTGCCGACGATCGTGGTTCGCCCTGGAAAGCCGAACGCGGCTGCTTCCGGCTTTGCCAGTTCGATCCTGCGAGAGCCTTTGCAGGGCGACGTAGTGGAAAACCCGGTCGACCCCGAAACCCGCATGCTGATCCTCTCGCCGAAACGGGCGGTCCAAGCCTTCATTGACGTACACAACGCCGACGGAGAGTCCCTGGGCCCCAATCGATCCGTGATGATGAACGGGATTTCACCGACCATCGGCGAAATGCTGGAAGCGTTGCGCGCCTATGCTGGCGACGAAGTTGCGGACCGAGTGACCGCGAAGCCTGACGAACTCATTCAGACAATCGTTGACGGCTGGCCCTGGTTCGCCGATGGAGCGCGTGCGCGCGCACTCGAAATGGAACCGGACGCATCGGTTGAGGAAATCATCGAAACCTTTGTCGACGAGGAACTCGGCGGGACCATTGCCAAGTAGCGGTTAGGCCTCGAACTGGAGCAAAGACGTGATCGGTACGTCCAGGTGATCGCGCCCACCGAGGCCGTCCAGTTCGATAATGAATGCAGCCGCGCGAACGTCGGCGCCTGAATCCCGCAAAAGGCGGAGCGCGCCGCCCGCTGTACCTCCCGTGGCAAGAAGGTCGTCGAGAATCACGACCTTCTGCCCTTCCTGTACGGCGTCGGCCTGCATTTCCATTGTGTCGGATCCGTATTCGAGGTCGTAGGTGTACGAGACCGTATCGCCCGGCAGCTTGCCTTCCTTGCGCAGCATCATGAAACCACAGCCGAGTTGCAGGGCCAGCGGCGCGGCGACCAGGAAGCCACGGCTTTCAATGCCGGCGAGCATATCCGGTTCGTGCTGGCGGATCGCGACCGCGAGCAGATCCACCGTGTGGCGCCAGGCCTGCGGGTGCGCGAGCAGCGTGGAGATATCGTAGAAAAGGATACCGGGTTTCGGAAAATCCGGGATGGTCCGGATGTGATCGGCAATGTCCATGTAACTCGCGTCCCGTCTCGGTCTTGGCGCGGCGATGCTAGACGCCGGTGAACCGGATCACAACGGGGCCGGAGACAGTTGGTTTTTCGGGTTGCGGAGAACCTGAAACAGGTGTTTCAATTGAATCGCAAAATACAACAAATGTTTCATCTTCGGCGGAAAATGTCCCGTCTGGAGAATGCGACCGGGGGAAATTCCATGTCCGATCAGAGCGAGCAGGTGCCGCACAGTGTGCAAATCCTGTCGGATCTCCAGCAAACCTATTCGACCCTGAGCCCGCAGTTGCGCCGTGCCGCGCAGTACCTGATCGAGCGCCCCGACGAGATCGCGTTTACGTCGATGCGCCAGCTTGCTGAGCGCGCGGGTGTGCAACCTGCGACGATGGTGCGCCTGGCACAGGCGATCGGTTTCGACGGCTACGAGTCCCTGCGCGAGCCCTTTCGGGACGAACTCCGGCAACAGCCCACCGGCTTCGGCCAGCGAGCGCGCAACCTCCTTGCGCGCACTGGCCGGCGGAGCGGTGGGCGCGCCTTGTCCCAGCTTGCCAACGAGATGGTCGCGGCGGACCGGGAAAACCTTGCTCTCAGCCTCGAGGCGATCGGTGCCGATGAACTCTCGGACGCGGCCCGGGTGCTGTCGGGTGCCCGACGGGTCTACCTCGTCGGACAGCGCAGCCTGTTCCCGGCGGCCTTCTACGTGCATTACGCCTGCTCGATGTTCAGGGACAATCTTGTCCTGCTCGATGGCAACGGCGGGACGTTCGCCGACGGACTGCGAGGCATTTCCGAAGACGACGCGATGCTGGTGTTTTCTTTCGACCCCTATTCCCGCGGCACGATCGAGGCGGCGACCTATGCGGCGGAACGCGGAGCAGCGATCGTCGCGATCACGGATAGCCTGATCTCGCCACTATCGTCCCTGACACGGCATATGCTGCTGGTCGGCACCGATACTCCGGCACTGTTCAAGTCCGTGGTGCCCGCGCTGGCCGTCGCGCAGGTCCTTGTGGCGCAGATTCTGGCGCAGGGCGGGCAGGACGCGCTTTCGCGGGTGGCCGAGGCCGAGGAACAGCTCGACAGCTTCGGTGCTTACTGGACGGACGACAGCAGGATCGAAACGGAGTTGTCGGACGCTGATACCGGTTTCGAAGTGGGTGGCAGCGACCTCTCGCGCGCGTTCGACCGGAACCGGACCTAGAAACGCGTGACACGGGACGTGGCGAGCGGAGGGCGTCCCGATACGCGCGTTCTTCACCGCCACAGCCACAGCCGGCTTCCGATCGCGGTCGCGGGTGATGGGCCATATGTCATCGACGCCGACGGAAAGCGCTATCTGGATGCCTCCGGTGGTGCTGCCGTCTCCTGCCTTGGACACAGCGATCAGGACGTGATTGCGGCGATCCATCGCCAGAGCGCGCAGATGCCCTTTGCGCACACGGCCTTCTTCACCAACGCGCCGATGGAGACCCTTGCCGACAAGATGGTGGCAGGCGCGCCCGAGGGGCTCGACCGGGTCTATTTCACGTCGGGTGGATCGGAAGCGATGGAGGCGGCGCTGAAGATGGCGCGCCAGTACTTCGTCGAGATCGGCCAGCCCGAACGCTCGGTTTTTATTGCGCGGCGGCAGTCCTACCATGGCAACACGCTCGGCGCGCTTTCGGTCGGCGGCAACGAGTGGCGTCGCGCACCTTTTCGGGAGATCATGGCCGAATCCCGCCATGTCACGCCGTGCTTTGCGTACCGCGAGAAGGACGAAGGCGAGTCCGACGATGACTTCGCAGCGCGCCTGGCCGATGAACTCGATACTGAAATCCGGGCGGTAGGCCCCGAACGCGTGATCGCCTTTGTCGCGGAGACCGTCGTCGGTGCAACCTCGGGCGCAGTGGAACCGGTCGACGGCTATTTTCGCAGGATTCGGGAGGTGTGCGATCGGCACGGCATCCTTCTCATCCTCGACGAGATCATGTGCGGGTTGGGACGTACGGGCAGCCTTTATGCCTTCGAGCAGGATGGGGTCACGCCAGACTTGGTCACCGTCGCGAAAGGCCTCGCGGCGGGATATCAGCCGATTGGTGCGGTGTTGATGTCGGACAGGATCTTCGGGGCGTTCTACGAAGGATCGGGATTTTTCCAGCACGGGCACACTTTCATGGGGCACGCGACCGCGTGCGCAGCCGCGCTGGTTGTGCAGGAAAAGCTTCAGGCCCCCGAGACGATACAACGCGTACGCGAGCTAGGAAGGCTTCTGGATACCGGTTTGCAGGAACGCTTCGGCAATCATCCCCATGTCGGCGATATCCGTGGCCGCGGCTTCTTTCGGGGCCTCGAGCTGGTGGCGGACCGGACAACGAAAGCTGCGTTTGAACCGTCCGCGAGACTCGCTGCGCGGATCAAGGCTGAAGGCATGTCGCGCGGCCTCATGTGCTACCCGGCGGGCGGCACCATCGACGGTGTGCGTGGCGACCATATCCTTCTCGCACCGCCCTTCATTCTGACGGATGAACAGGTCGGCCAGATCGTGGAACGGCTCGGGGACGCCGTCGACGCGGCAATCACCGGCGTTCGCGGTGGAACATGACCCGCAGCGTCATCCGAAAGTATGACATGACGGGGGTTCCCGCCGCGTTCGGCTGTGACAGACTGTTGTCGGAACGTTACGATAATCAATCCGGCCGCGGTCGGGCGTATTCCGCCATTCGCGCGGTCCAGAAAAATGTGAATTCAGGGAAGAGGAGAGAGACATTGTCCCATACTCGTACATCGCTACTTTCGGTGGCTGCAGCGGCGGCGATCGCATTTGGCGGCATGTCGACCCAGGCGACCGACGCGAGCGCCCAGCAGCGTGACATTCTGATCGGCGGCGGTTCGGTGACCGGCGTCTACTACCAGGTGGCGCTGCAGACCTGCCAGCTCATGAACAAGCACTCCGGCGGCAAGTACAACTGTGTCGGCCGCCCGGCGCTCGGTTCTGTGTTCAACATCAACGCCGTGAACCGTGGCCTGCTCGACTTCGGTGTCGCGCAGTCGGACCGCAACTGGCAGGCGACCACCGGCGCGGCCGACTGGGAAGGCAAGCCGGTCGAGAATCTGCGCAGCGTGTTCTCCGCGCACCCGGAAGCCGTCCTTCTCGTGACGCGCGCGGATACCGGCATCAAGTCGCTCGCCGACCTCAAGGGCAAGACCGTCAACATCGGTAACCCAGGGTCCGGCCAGCGCGGCAATGCCGAGGATGTCCTGAGCCTGCACAACATCTCGATGGACGACATCAAGGCTGAAGGCCTGCAGCAGGGCGAGGCCTCGCGTGCGCTCGTCGACAAGAAGATCGATGCGTTCTTCTACACGGTCGGCATGCCGTCCGCGGCGATCGAGGAGCCGGCGAACTCGACCGAGATCGACATCCTCGACATCAACTCGGACGAGATCAAAAAGTTCATTTCGGACAAGCCGTACTACGTGCTCGCGCAGTATCCGGACGGGATCATCAAGGGTGTCGGTCCCTTCGAGACGTACGCCGTGAAGGCGACCGTGGTGTCCAGTTCCGAGGTGCCGGACGATCTGGTCTATGATTTCACGAAGACCGTGTTCGAGAATCTCGACGAGCTGAAGGAGACCCATGCGGCCTTCCGGATCCTCAAGCCCGAGGACATGCTCAAGGGGCTGTCAGCTCCGCTGCACCCCGGAGCGGCCAAGTACTACAAGGAACGCGGCTGGATGTAAGTCGCTTCCACAGCCGGGCGGCATC
>JAEPNS010000011.1:0-8610 GCA_017643325.1 Alphaproteobacteria bacterium
GCGGCGGGGAAACCCTCGAGGAGGTCCGCACCCAGGCCGAGGCCGCGCGCGCGGTCTGGAACCAGGGCGGCCCGGAGATGGCCGTGAACGAGGCACGGACGATCCCGGGACCCTTCCGCGACGTCCCCGTGCAGCTGTACAAGCCCTCCGAGAACGACAAGCTGCCGGTCTTCGTCTACCTGCACGGCGGCGGGTTCCGGATCGGCGGGCCGCTATCCAACGACCGGCAGATGCGCGAGATCGCCGACGCCTGGGGCGGCGCGGTCGTCAGCGCCGACTACGTGCACGTGCCCGAGCACACCTTTCCGGACCCGGTCGACGAGATCGTGGCCGTGGTCGAGTGGCTGGTCGACAACGGCGGCGACTGGGGCCTCGATACCGGACGCATCGCCATCGGCGGCGCGTCGGCCGGCGCGAGCGTCGCGCTGGGCGTGGCGCAGACGCTGCGCGACAAGGGCAAGGAGGATGTGCTGAAGGCCGTCGTGTCTCTCTACGGCGTCCTCGACTACAACCTGGAATCGCAGTCCATGAAGGAACTCGGCGGCGGCGACTTCATGCTCACGACCGAGTACACCCAGATGGTCTATGACGGCTATGTGCCCGACGTGGCCGACCGTGAGGACCCGCGCGCGTTCGCGGTCAAGGCGGATCCCGCCGGCCTGCCGCCGATCTTCGTGGCGGCCGCGCAGCTCGACCCGATCCGCGACGACTCCATCGCGCTCGCCGGGAAACTCGAGGCCGCGGGCCATCCGCACAAGCTCGAGGTCTATCCCGGCGTGATGCACGCCTTCTTCGGCTATTCGGGCGTCATCGACGAGGCGCAGCGGCTGGTGCAGGACACCGCCGCCTATCTCGGCGAGACGGTCGGGGGCGCCTAGCCCATGGTCGTTGCGCTCACCGCCTTCTTCGTTTCGGTCGTCCTGATTTTCGTGGTCCCGCCCGTGGGGATCATCGCCACGCCCCTCACCGCGATCTGGGTGGTGGTGGCGTTCTGCGTCACGGTGCTCGGCTGGGGCCTGCGCGGCGGGAAACGGAAGTCGGACGACTGACGCCTCAGCCCTCCCGGCTGCGCAGCAGCATGAACGCCTCGGCGGCCGCGTAGCCCGCCTCGCCGCCGCGCAGTGTGGCCAGCGCACGCACGCCCGCCTCGCTGCGCGGGAAGGGATGGTCCGCGAACTCGGATGCGTAGTGCGCGGTCGCAGCGATCTTGCCCTCGAGATGGCCGGTGATGTCGATGTAGGCGTTCGGCCGGAAGGCCTTCACGCTCGGATCGATGCCGAACCCGGTCTCGGACAGGGTCTCGTAGGCGAACACCTCGCGGATCGAGGCGTAGCGGAACCACTTGGTGCAGGCGGCCGCGGCCTCGAAGACGATTCTGTGATCGCTGTGGCTGTCGGACGGGTGCGGCAGGTAGACCCGCGTCGGCGAGACCGCGCCGACCACGGCGGACATGCTCCCCACGAGCTCGGCGCGCGGCAACCGGTCGAGGTTCGCGGTCGGGTGTCCGAGTTCATGGACACCTGCGAATCCGTAGTGTGCGGCCACGTCCGCGATTGTTCCGGCCCGCGCCGCGATCTGGTCTTCGGTGTAGCCGGCGTCCACGTGCATCGCGGTCACGATGCACCAGTGGACGGCGTCGCCCGCCGCGGCGTGGCGCAGGATCGCGCCGCCGCAACCCAGCGTTTCGTCGTCCGGATGAGGCGCGACGACCAGAACGGTGTTCATGGGTTGGTCCTTTCGAATGGGACCGGCGTCATAGGTATGCGCCGGGCTCGGGCAGAGGGTCGATGTCGTGTTCGGTCAGCCGCACCGCGCCGCCGCCGCACTTGACGACGAGGCTCTTCCCCTCGACCGAGAGCACCTTGCCCGGCTCGAGGTTGCGCGGGGCGTCGGCGACGATCTCCGCGCGGCGCACGACCACGTCGTGTCCTCCGACCAGGCAGGTTGCGCCTGGGTAGGGCGCGGCGAGCGCACGAACAAGGTTGCGGATCGATTGCGCCGGCATGCGCCAGTCGATCCGCCCGTCCTCCGGGCCGCGCTTGCGCCAGCTGTTGCCGGCCTGCGGGTCCTGCGGGCGGGGTGCGAGCGTGCCGTCGGCAAGCCGGGGCACGAAGCGGGTGATCTGGTCCGATGCCACGTCCTGCAGCCGGGCGTAGAGTGATCCCGCGTCGTCGTCCGCGCCGATCGGGACCGGTTCCTGGTCCACGATGGCTCCCGTGTCGGCGCCCTCGTCCATCAGGAAGAAGGTCGAGGCGGTCTCGGACAGGCCCAGCGCCAGCGCCCAGATGATGGGGTGACGGCCCCGATTTTCGGGCAGCGCCGCCGGGTGGTAGCCGATGGTGCCCTTCGGCGCGATGGCAAGAACCTCGCCGGTCAGCAGCCGGTTCCAGCCGATACAGAAGAGGGCGTCGGGCGCATGGTCGCGGATCCATGCCGCCAGTGCGGCGTTGTCCGTGTCGTCGGCCTCGAGGCAGGGCGCGCCGAGCGTGGCGGCGTCGTCACGCAGGCTCGCGAAGTCGCCGCTGGCGGGTGCCGCCCTGCGCGTCACCACGCCCGTGATCTCCACGTCCGGCTGTGCGGCCAGCGCAGCCAGGACGGTGCGGCTGAAGATCACCGATCCGATGAACACGGTTTTCATATGGACGACCTGCGCGTGGCGGCCCGGGTGGCCGGATCGCGCGCATTTTGCGGAACGCGGCGATTCGCGTCACACACTGCGGTGCGTGTCGACGGATCGCGCTTCCCATGAATCGCGCGGCTCGTCTAGTTTCGCGCCGGCATGCGGACGCTCTTCCACCTCTGGCTCTGTCCCTTTGCGCGCAAGGTTCGCATTGTCCTTGCGGAGAAGAAGCTTCCCTTCGAACTGGAACTCGAGAAGGTCTGGGAGCGCCGCGATGCGTTCCTGGCGCTGAATCCGGCCGGCGAGGTGCCGGTCCTGATCGAGGCCAACAGCGACGACGCGGACGCGCCCCCGCGCGTGCTGGCCGATTCCGACGCGATCTGCGAATACCTCGAGGAAGAGGTGCCCGACCCGGCGCTGCTTGGCGGCGACGCCGCGGCCCGCGCCGAGATCCGCCGGCTGGCCGCGTGGTTCGACCAGAAGTTCCAGCGCGAGGTGACCGTTAACCTGGTCGACGAGAAGATCAACAAGCGCTTCCTCGGGCTGGGGGCACCGTCGTCGTCGGCGATCCGCGCCGGCCACGCGAACATCGCGATCCACCTGTCCTATATCGAGTATCTCATCGACCGCCGAAACTGGCTCGCGGGCCAGGACTTCTCGCTGGCCGACGTCGCGGCCGCCGCGCAGATTTCCTGTGTCGACTATGTCGGCGACGTGCCCTGGGAGGAGTTTCCCGAGGCGAAGACCTGGTACGCCCGGGTCAAGTCGCGGCCCAGCCTGCGCCCGATCCTCGCCGACCACATTCCCGGCATCCCGCCGCCCAAGCACTACGCGAACCCGGACTTCTGACGGCGGCTATTGCTGCTTTCCGGTGTTGACGTCGATGCGTTCGATGCCCGCGCGCGCGACGTCGGCGGCGGGCGATTCGGGCGAAGCCTCGATGACCTGCAGCCACACCGCGCGGGCATCGTCGAATTCGCCGGCCTGCGCGTGCAGCGTCCCGAGTTCCAGCAGCGCGCTGGGCTGTGTCGGTGCCATGTCGAGGACCCGGTCGACATCGTCGCGCGCCAGTTCGGCCGCGTCGAGAAGCCGGTAGGCCGTGGCCCGGAACAGCAGCGCGTCGATGTGGCCGGGCGCGCGGGTCAGGGCTTCGGAGAAGTCGTCGACCGCCTCCCAGAGCTGTCCCATCTCCGCGCGAACGACGCCGCGGTCGATCCAGTACTCGGCGTTGCTGGGGTCGAGTTCCAGCGCGCGGATGAAGGCGGCGTTGGCCCGGTCGAAGCGGCCGAGACCGAGCCAGGCGTTGCCCGCCTGGCTGAAGATCGCGGCGCGCTCGGGGTTCGAGGCGTCGGGCATGCCCGATGCCAGCTCTTCAAGCCGTGCCGCGGCCTCGTCCACCTGGCCGAGCCCGTACAAGGCGAGTGCGACGCAATGCAGCGCCGGCGGCCCGCCGCCCTCGTCGCGCCAGGTGATCGCGGCCTCGAAGCCCGCCTCGGGATCCTCCTGCGCCATCTCCACGCAGACCCGGTAGTTCTGCCCGTCCGGCAGTTCCGACAGGCGTGTCTGGTCCTGCGCAGCAGCCGGCAGGCCGGCGGCTGCGAGACCGAAAAGGATCACCAGGCTGGATAGACGGCGCGACATCGGCCCTCCTATTCTCCCCCGTCCACTCATGGGTCCGGTCTAGCAGGCTGTCCGGGCCGGTGCAAAACCAACACGGGGGAAACCCATAGAATGTCCGTGAAGACGATGCTGGTGTTCGGGTTCGGCTACAGCGCGGCGGCGCTGGCCGAGCGTCTGCGCGCGCGCGACTGGCATGTGCGGGCGACCACGCGCAGCGCGGAGAAGGCGGCGGAACTTGCGGACAAGGGGATCGAGGCGGTCGTGTTCGATGGCGAGCGCCCGCTGGACGATCCGGCTGCCGCGTTCGCCGGGGTCACCCATTTGCTGGCATCTGTGCCGCCGGGCTCCGACGGCGACCCGGTTCTCGCACATCATGCCGCTGACATTGCGGCCGCCGCGCCGGGCATCGCATGGGCGGGCTACCTCTCGACGACCGGCGTCTACGGCGACCGCGGCGGCGACTGGGTCGACGAGGAATCCGAGCTTCGCCCGGCGACCGAACGGGGCCGGCGCCGCGTGGATGCGGAGGCGGGCTGGTGCGCCCTGTGGCGCCAACACGGGCTGCCCGTGCACCTGTTCCGCCTGGCCGGGATCTACGGCCCGGGCCGAAACGCGCTGGAGACCGTGCGCGCCGGCCGGGCCCGTCGCATCGTCAAGCCGGGACAGGTCTTCAGCCGCACCCATGTGGAGGACATCGCCGCCGTGCTGGAGGCCTCCATCGCCCGGCCGAACCCGGGCGCGGCCTACAATGTCTGCGACGACGACCCCGCGCCGCCGCAGGACGTGATCGCCCATGCCTGCGCGCTGCTCGGCGTCGCGCCGCCGCCGGAGATCCCCTTCGAAGCGGCGGAGTTGTCGGACATGGCGCGCAGCTTCTACGCGGAATCGAAAAAGGTCTCGAACCGTCGCATCAAGGACGAACTCGGCGTGCGGCTGACCTACCCGGATTACCGGGCAGGACTCGCCGCGCTGCTGGAGGACAGCTGACCGCACAGCCGTTCGACAACCGCCGTCAGCCGCGCGAGGTCGTGGGGTTCCGACAGCCGGTGGTCGCCGTCCTTCACCAGGATCAGCTCGACGTCGGTGGACGTTAGTGCGCTCATCAGCTTCTGGGACTGGGTCCAGGGCACATCCGGGTCGGCGGTGCCGTGGATCAGCCGGGCGGGGACATCGAGCGAGATGGTGCTGCCGAGCACGAGATGCGACCGGCCGTCCTCCAGCAGTTCGCGGGTGATGGTATAGGGCTCGTCGGAATATTCCGACGGCGCGCAGAAGACGCCCTCCGCCTCGATCGCCGCCAGCGCGTCGGGGCCGAGGCGCATGGGCAGCAGGTCCTCCGTGAAGTCCGCGGCGGCGGCGATCGTCACCAGTCCCGCGACCCGCTGGCCGCCGCCAAGCCGGTCCACCTCCATCGCGGCCAGCACGGAGATCCAGCCGCCCATGGACGAGCCGACCAGCACGAGGTCACCGTCGAGCCCCGCCACGGATTCGCCCGCATGGCGGATGACGGTCACCGCGTCGTCGCGCCAGCGCCCGATGGTCCCGTCGCGGAAGGCGCCGTCCGACATTCCGTGGCCGGAATAGTCAAGGCGCAGGAACGCCCGGCCGGTCGCGCGGGCCCAGTCCTCCAAAACGGTTGCCTTCTGCCCGGTCATGTCGGACATAAAGCCGCCGAGAAACACGACGCCGGGCCCGCTGTCGGGGGATGCCGCCGGGGTGGCAAAGTAGGCGAGCCGGGTTCCGTCTCCGGCGGAGACGAATTCGGGCACGGGATCGGCGGAGGTCATGGAGCGGGCACGCAGGTGGCAATGAACGACGGCACCGATTCTAGCACCCCCGCCCAGGCGGACCAGAGTGGCGCGCGACAGGCCGATACCGCGCGCCGCCTGCCCGTGGTCCTGCAGGTGCTGCCGTCGCTGGATGTCGGCGGCGGCGGGGTGGAGCGCAGCGCGATTGATGTCGCCGAGGCGCTCGTGCTGGCGGGCAAGTCCGCCATCGTTGCGTCGCAGGGCGGACGGCAGGTGGTCGAGCTGGAGCGGCGCGGCGCGAAACACATCGAACTGCCGCTGGCCTCCAAGAACCCGCTGGTGATCCGCCGCAACATCGCGCGGCTGCGCGAGGTCATCGACCGCGAGGGGGTCGAGCTGGTCCACGCCCGCTCCCGCGCCCCGGCCTGGAGCGCCCGGGCGGCGGCGCGCGAGGCCGGCCTGCCGTTCGTCACCACCTTTCACGGCACCTACAATTTCGGCGGCGGCGTCCTCGGCGACCTGAAGAAGCGCTACAACGCGATCATGGTCTCGGCCGACGCGGTGATCGCCAATTCCCGGTTCATCGCCGACCACATCGCCCGCCACTACACCGTCGCGCCCGAAAAGGTGCACGTGATCCCGCGCGGCATCGACACGGCGCGTTTTGACGCCGACGGGTTTAACGCAAACCGCATGGTCGAGCTGGCCGGCAAGTGGCGCGTGCCCGACGGCAACGACGTGGTGATGCTGCCGGGCCGGCTGACCCGCTGGAAAGGCCAGCTGCTGTTCGTCGAGGCGCTGGCGCGGCTCAAGTCGCGGCGCGGGCCCGACGACTTCCGGGTGACCGGCCTGCTGGTCGGCTCGGACCAGGGCCGCGAGGCGTACCGGGAGGAGCTTGAAAAACTGATCGCCGAGAAGGGGCTCGGCGGCGATATCCAGATCGTCGGCCACTGCGACGACATGCCGGCCGCCTACATGCCGTCCGACGCGGCCGACTCGGCGTCGACCGATCCCGCGGCGTTCGGGCGGGTGATCGCCGAAGCCCAGGCCATGGGCCGCCCTGTCGTGGTCGCCAACCACGGCGGCGCGGCCGAGCAGGTGATCGACCGCGAGACCGGCTGGTGCTTCAAGCCGGGCGATCCGCAGGCGCTGGCCGACGCGCTGGAGACGGCGCTCGGCCTCGACGGCGACCGGCGCGCGGCGCTGGCCGAACAGGCCGCCGAACATGTGCGCGCGAACTACTCCAAGGCGGGCATGACCGCGGCGACCCTGCGGGTCTACGCGCAGCTGCACGGGGCAGCAAAACGGTGAACGTGGCCGCACAACGCATCCTGGTGATCAAGCTGGGCGCGCTGGGCGACGTGGTTCAGGCGACCGGTCCGTTCGCCGCGATCCGCGCGCATCACGCAGGTGCCCACATCACGCTGCTCACCGGCAAGGCCTATGCGGACTTCCTCGGCGCGTCGGACTGGTTCGACGAGGTCTGGATCGACGAGCGCCCCGGCTGGAAGAACTGGCGCGCCTGGTTCCGGCTGCGCCACCGAATCAAACGCGGCAGGTTCGACCGGGTGTACGACCTGCAGACCTCGGACCGGTCCAGCGGCTACTTCCACATCCTGCTGCCCGGCCCGCGCCCGGAATGGTCGGGCATCGCCCGCTTCGCCTCGCACCCCCATGCGAACCCGAAGCGCGACGACATGCACACGGTCGACCGGCAGGCTGAGCAGCTCGCCATGGCCGGGGTCGCCGAGGTCCCGTCGCCGGACCTCGACTGGGTCGCCGCCGACATATCGCGCTACGGGCTGGAGGCGCCCTACGTGCTGCTGGTCCCCGGCGGCTCGGCCCACCGGCCCGAGAAGCGCTGGCCGGTCGGCCGCTACACCGAACTCGCCCGCCGGCTGGTGGCACGCGGGGTCACACCGGTGCTGATCGGCGCCGGCCCCGACGCCCATGCCACAGGCACCGTCGCGTCGTTCTGCGAGGGCGCGGTCGACCTGACCGCCGACACCTCCTTTGCCGAGATCGTCGCGCTGGCGCGCGGCGCTGCGGGGGCCGTGGGCAACGACACCGGCCCGATGCATGCCATCGCGACGGCGGGATGCCCGTCCGTCGCCCTCTATTCCTTTGCCTCGGACCCCGCGCTGTGCGCCCAGAAGGGCCCCGACGTGACCATCATCCGCAAGGACAGGCTGGACGATGTGTCGGTGGATGAGGTTGAAGCGGCGCTCAAGCTGGACTAAATCCCCCGCATGCGCCCGGTTTTGGTTAACCGGGCGTTTGGATTTTCGCGAGACAACGGAACCGACATGTCTGACGCCGCACACGCCGATGAGATCACGATCACGCTGCCCGACGGCAGCGCGCGCACCCATGCGCGCGGCGTGACCGGCGCGGACATCGCGGCCGACATCGGGCCGGGCCTCGCCAAGGCGGCGCTGGCGGTGAAGGTCGACGGCGAGGTGCGCGACCTCAACCGGCCGATCGACGCCGACGCCAGCCTCGAGATCGTCACGATCAAGGACGAGGACGCGCTGGAGCTGATCCGCCACGACGCGGCCCATGTGCTGGCCGAGGCCGTGCAGGAGCTTTTCCCGGGCACGCAGATCACGTTCGGCCCGGCCA
>JAEPNS010000011.1:8620-20265 GCA_017643325.1 Alphaproteobacteria bacterium
TTCTACTACGACTTCCACCGCGACGAGCCCTTCTCGACGGAGGACTTCGAGGCCATCGAGAAGAAGATGGCCGAGATCGTGTCGCGCGACGAGGAGATCGTCCGGGAGGTCTGGACGAAGGACCAGGTGCGCGAGTTCTTCGCGAAGGAAGGCGAGACGTTCAAGGCCGAGTGGGTCGGCGAGCTTCCCGAGGGCGAAGACATCACGATGTACCGCCAGGGCGACTGGATCGACCTGTGCCGCGGTCCGCACCTGCCGTCCACGGGCAGGCTGCCGAAGGCGTTCAAGCTGATGAAGCTGGCCGGCGCCTACTGGCGCGGCGACGCGGCGAACCCGCAGCTCCAGAGGATCTACGGCACGGCCTGGCGCAACGAGAAGGAACTCAAGTCCTACCTCACGATGCTGGAAGAGGCCGAGAAGCGCGACCATCGCCGCATCGGCCGCGAGATGGGCCTGTTCCACATCCAGGAGGAGGCGGTCGGCTCGGTCTTCTGGCACCCCAACGGCTGGACCCTCTACCAGGTCTGCGAGGCCTATATGCGCAAGCGCCTCGACGACGCCGGCTATGTCGAGGTGAAGACGCCGCAGCTCGTCGATCGCGTGCTCTGGGAGCGCTCGGGTCACTGGGAGAAGTTCCGCGAGAACATGTTCGTCGCCGAGGTGGACGAGAGCGACCCGTCGGCGCACGGGCACGAGCACGACCATGATGCGCCCTCGACCCCGGCGAACCGGATGCTGGCGCTCAAGCCGATGAATTGCCCGTGCCACGTCCAGATCTTCTCCAACTCGGGCATGAAGAGCTACCGCGACCTGCCGCTGCGCATGGCCGAGTTCGGCTCCTGCCACCG
The DNA here is from genome assembly GCA_017643325.1 of Alphaproteobacteria bacterium. Classification (GTDB taxonomy): domain Bacteria; phylum Pseudomonadota; class Alphaproteobacteria; order UBA6615; family UBA6615; genus JABJAG01. Next base: position 9,469 of record JAEPNS010000011.1, read on the forward strand.
CTACGAGCCGTCGGGCGCGCTGCACGGCATCATGCGCGTGCGCGCCTTCACCCAGGACGACGCCCACATTTTCTGCCGCGAGGACCAGATCGTCTCCGAGACGAAGGCCTTCTGCGAGCTGCTGCAGTCGGTCTACCGCGACTTCGGCTTCGAGGAAGTGGCCGTGAAGTTCTCCGACCGGCCCGAGGTGCGCGCCGGTGACGACGCGACCTGGGACCGCGCCGAGAAAGCGCTCATGGACGCGACCAACGCGGCCGGGCTCGAGTTCACGCTCAACCCGGGTGAGGGCGCCTTCTACGGCCCGAAGCTGGAGTTCGTGCTGCGCGACGCCATCGGGCGCGACTGGCAGTGCGGCACGCTGCAGGTGGACTTCGTCCTGCCCGAACGCCTCGACGCGTCCTACATCGACGAGAATGGCGACAAGGCCCGCCCGGTGATGCTCCACCGCGCGATCCTCGGCTCCTTCGAACGCTTCATCGGCATCCTGATCGAGAACTACGCCGGGCGCTTCCCGCTTTGGCTCGCGCCGGTGCAGGCGGTCGTCGCGACGATCACGTCCGATGCCAACGACTATGCCGAGGAGGTCGCGGCCGCGTGCCGCGCCGCCGGGCTGCGCGTCGAGGCCGACCTGCGCAACGAGAAAATCAACTACAAGGTCCGCGAACACTCGCACCAGCACGTCCCGGCGATCCTCGTCGTGGGCCGGCGCGAGGCCGAGGAGGGCACGGTCGCCGTCCGCCGGCTCGGCTCGAAGGATCAGGAAGTGCTTGCGTTGGCCGACGCGGTCGGCAAACTAAGCGAGGAAGCGCGCAGCCCCGCGGGGTGAGGCGCCGAAAACGACAACAAACCTATGAATTGCCAGAGGAGATACGGTAATCGCTAGACGCCCAGTAGACGTGACGCCCCCGAAAAAGGACGGGCCACGGGTCAACGAGGATATTTCGGTCGCGCAGGTGCGCCTCGTCGACGAGAACGGAGAGCAGGTCGGTGTCGTGGACATCGACGACGCCCTGCAGCGCGCCGGTAACGCCGGCCTCGACCTGGTGGAGGTTTCGCCCAACGCTGAACCCCCGGTTTGCAAGATCATCGATTACGGCAAGCTGAAGTACCAGGAACAGAAGAAGAAGAACGAGGCGCGCAAGAAGCAGAAGACGATCGACGTCAAGGAGATCAAGCTGCGCCCCAACATCGACACCCACGACTACGACGTGAAGATGCGCAACGCGCGCCGCTTCATCGACGACGGCGACAAGGTGAAGGTCACGCTCCGCTTCCGGGGCCGCGAGATGGCCCATCAGGACCTCGGCGCGCAGGTGCTCGAACGGGTCCGCGACGAACTCGACGAGATCGCCAAGGTCGAGCAGATGCCGAAGATGGAAGGCCGCCAGATGGTCATGGTGATGTCGCCGAAATAGGCGCGCACGTTCCACACGAATCACGAAAGCCCCGCCCGGGACACCGCGCGGGGCTTTTTTGTGGTTGCGATAACACCACTCGTCACCCCTGCGAAAGCAGGGGTCCATTAACGCCGATACCTGACCGGGCAACCGTTTGAGTTAATGGGTTCCTGCTTTCGCAGGAACGACGAGCGAGTTGAGGGCGAACGGTATCATGTGCCTGTCGGGCTTCCCGTGACGCAGCTTTAACCCATATATCTCCGTATCCAGTTTTTCCGAAAAGAGCGTTCCCATGAAGAAAATCGGTTTCCTGTCCTTCGGCCACTGGTCGGACTCGCCCGGCTCGCAGGCGCGGTCCGGGTCCGACGTGCTACTGCAGTCCATCGACCTTGCGGTTGCGGCCGAGGAGCTCGGCGCGGACGGAGCGTTCTACCGGGTGCACCACTTCGCGCGGCAGCTCGCCTCGCCCTTCCCGCTGCTGGCGGCGGTCGGCGCGAAGACCTCGACCATCGAGATCGGCACCGGCGTCATCGACATGCGCTACGAGAACCCGTTCTACATGGCCGAGGACGCCGGTGCGGCGGACCTGATCGCGGGCGGGCGGCTGCAGCTCGGGATCAGCCGGGGATCGGGCGAGCAGGTGGTCGATGGCTGGCGCTACTTCGGCTTCCAGCCCGCCGAGGGCGAGGACCATGCGGCCATGGCGCGCCGCCACACCCAGGTGTTTCTGCAGATTCTTCAGGGCGAGGGGTTCGCCGAGCCGCACCCGCAGCCGATGTTCCCGAACCCGCCGGGCCTGCTGCGCATCGAGCCCCACTCCGAGGGCCTGCGCCAACGCATCTGGTGGGGCGCGGCGTCGAACGCGACCGCCGTCTGGGCGGCACAGATGGGCATGCACCTGCAGAGCTCCACACTCAAGACCGACGAGACCGGCGAACCGTTCCACATTCAGCAGGCCAAGCAGATCCGTGCCTACCGCGAGGCGTGGAAGGAGGCGGGGCACGACTACGAGCCGCGCGTCTCGGTGAGCCGCTCGATCTTCGCCATCGTCAGCGACGAGGACCGGATGTATTTCGGGCGCGGCGGCAACGACCAGGACCAGATCGGCATGCTCCACGGCAATGTCCGCTCGATCTTCGGCCGCAGCTACGCGGCGGAACCGGGCATGCTGGCGAAACAGCTCGCCGAGGACGAGGCCATTGCCGAGGCCGACACGCTGCTGCTTACCGTCCCGAACCAGCTCGGCGTCGACTACAACGCCCATGTGCTGGAGGCGATCCTCACCCAGGTCGCGCCGGAGCTCGGCTGGCGGTAGGGAACGAGTCGGCTGTGTGCCTGACTGAGTCCTCACCCTGAGCCTGACGAAGGGCGAGGGCGACACCCTCATACTTCGACAGGCTCAGCATGAGGGTGTTTCGAGAATTTGAGTTCAGGTGTACTCGCCTGCCGCCTCGATCAGGAGCGCGGCCAGCTTTTCCGGCGCGCACAATTGCGGCGCGTGGTCGGTGTCGAGCGAATACAGCCGGTCGACCGGGGTCTCGCTGTACATCTTCTTCTGCAGTTCGTTGAAGACCGACCGGTCCTGCAGGGTCTCGATGTAGACCCGCGGCACCGTCCCGTAGCGTTCCTCGGTCAGCTGCAGCGGCGAGCGGCGCGAGGATTCCGGCTGCGGCGTGAGGCGCGCGGCTGCGGCGCGGGCGTCGGCCGGGTCGGCGGTGTTGTAGAACACCTCGACGGCCGCCTCGGGATCGATCACCGAGACATGCCCGTCTTCGGAATGGGTGACGCGGGCGTGGGCGCCGGTCATCCAGTCCTCCCAGGCCCGGGCGTAGAAGTCGATGCAGGAATCCCCGTCGCCCAGCAGGAAGGCGCAGAGGTAGATCGCGAGCGAGACCTTGTCGGGCCGCAGCTCGCTCGCCTGCGACGCGACGGTGCCGCCCATCGAGTGGCCGACGAGGATCACCGGCGGCGTCGCGTTGTCGATCAGTCCCGCGACCTTCTCGGCGCAGAGCATGGTCGTGACGGTTTCCGGCGGGGTGTCGTCATGCCCGTCGCCCGGCAGGTCGACGGCGACCGCCGCGTGCCCGGCCTCTTCCAGCAGCGGGACCAGCCGGTCCCACGCCCAGGCGCCCTGCCAGGCGCCGTGGATCAGGAGGAACGTCGCCATCTAGTCCTTCTCCGCCTCGAGCCGGGTCGCCGTGTACATCGACACCCGGTACGGCCCGGAGAAGACCGGCTCGTACTTCGGCGGGTTGTCCGCGTCGGTGCAGGTCGGGATGCAGGCGATTTCGGCGTCGTAGTTCGGGTGGTGGAAGAACACGACCGACAGCCGGTCCGCCGCGTCGCCCGCGTCCTCGGGCGGGATCGCGACCCGGTGCGGGTTCGACACGAAGCGGTCGTTGGTCCAGCGCATCATGAGGTCGCCGATGTTGATCACGAACGCGTCGGCCGGGGTCGACACGTCGATCCATTCGCCCGCGCGCGTGCGCACCTGCAGCCCGCCGGGACGGTTCTCGCTGAGCAGGATCGTGAAGGTGCCGTAGTCGGTGTGGGTGCCCGCGCGGAGCTGGTTGGGCAGGGCGGGGCCGTCGGTCGGCGGGTAGCGGATGATCCTGAGCGCGCCGATCTGCCGGTCGGTGTATTTGCGGAAGAAGTCCGGCGGCAGGTCCAGCGCCCGGGCGAAGATCTCCTCGATGGTCTCGCCGAGCTTCTCCAGCCGCTTGTAGTAGGCGGTCGCCGCCGCGCGGTAGGTCGCGGGCGCGTCCGGGTAGACATTCTCGATGAAGTGCGCCGCCGCCGCCGGGTCCGTGTGATAGGCGTCGTCCGGGAAGTCCGGCGGGCCCATGTGGAACACTTCCTTCAGGTCCGGCGGCGTCTCCTCGCCCGACCCGTAGGCCAGCCCCTCGTCGCCGATGGCGCGGTAGCCGCGCGGCACACCGGGCGTCGGGTGCGTGACCTTTTTCTTCTCATCCGCCGGGCGGGCGAAGAAGGCGCGCGCGTTCTCGCGCAGGTCGTCGATGATCTCCGGCTCGACGCCGTGCCCGACGATGGTGAAGAACCCGATCCCCTCGCAGGCGTCGCGCACCTGCCGCACGACGTCGTCGCGCTCGCCCGCGAGGAAGGGGGAAATGTCGATGACGGGGACGGTCTGCGTGCTCATGTGCCGATGGTAGCGCGCGTGAGCCTCGGGCGTCACGTCCATACACGTCCCGTGCGCCAGCCCGGGACGGCTGTCGACATTTTTACGCCATCATCGAAGAATTGGATGCAAGACACCAAACGGACGCGGACATTGGCCCATCGTCGTCGCTTCATTCTGATCGCGTTGATTCTGGCGCTGCCGGTGCTTGTGCTCGGCGGTCTCTGGCACTGGCGGCTGGCGCTGGCCGAGCACGCTCTTCGCGAGTTCGCGCGGGCCAACGACGTCGCGGTCGGTGCGGTTTCAGTGGAAGACCTGGGATTCGACGGGGCCGAGATCTCGGGCCTTCGCATCGGGCCCGGCGGGGTGCAGCAGATATCGCACGTGCGCGTGGACTGGTCGCCCTCCGGACTTCTCGGCGGGCGCGTCGGGGCGATCGCGGTCGAGGGCGCGCAGCTGAAGCTCGGGTTGGACGGCGAGGGTCGACTGTCTGTCGAGGGACTGCCACCCCTGGCGCGCGAAAGCAGCGCGGGCGACGGGTTTCGGTTTCCCGGACCGCTTCCCTTCTCGCGGCTTTCCGTGAGAGACAGCGAACTGGCCATCGCCCTGCCGGACGGCACGGCGAGGCTGTCCGTCGACGGGTCCGTCGACGTCTCGGCGGACAGCCTTCGCGCGGAGTTCGTGACCGGCTACAGCGCCGATACGGTGCACGGGGAGGGCACGGGTGGCGGCACGGTGAACCTGTCGTGGACGCGGCAAGAGGCGCCGCGCGCCGCGTTTGACCTGCGCTTCGACCGCCTTCTCGCGGCTGGCGTTTCAGCGACGGACCTGCGCATCGCCGGGACAAGCGGCGATTCACGCGGCGGTGTCGCCGACCTGACGATCCGTGCCGAGGTAGCGGCGACGATGGTGGAGGCCGGTGGGTACGGTGCGCGCGACGTGACGGTCACCGTGAGCCTGTCCGACGGGCGCGCCGATATCGCGGCGCGCGGCGAGGCGCTGGACATGCCGGTCGAGATCACGCTCCAGGCGCACCCCTTCGACCCGTCGCGCCCGGCCACCTTCACCGCGCAGGCGCGCGGCGGGGCTTCCGGCGTCGCCGCGCTTCTGCCTGGCGTCAATGCGGCCGGAGACGTGTCGGTTTCGCTCGAAGGAACGGTCGTCAACCTGCGGGCGCTCTATGAGGCCCGCGACGCGATTGCCGAGGCGCCGCTGCGCGTGCGCGAATATGGTTCGGCCCGGCTCGACGTGGAAACGGACCTGCAGACGTTCGCGCTCGACGGTGTACTCGACGCGAACGCGGTGGCCGTGAGCGCGACAGCGCGCTGGAACGGCGACCATGCCGATCTGGATATCGGCCTGCCGTCGCGCATCGACGGTGTTGTCGCGGCGCCGCGCTTCACGGAAATCCTGTCCCGATGGCTTCCGAATCCCGCGCCGTTCGACCTCGCCTTCGCCGAAGGCATGGGGTCCGCGCCGACCCTACGGGTCGACGTCCTCGATACCGGCACCCGGGTCCGCGCCATCGGCGGGCTGCGTGTGCGCCTGCCCGACGGGTCGGCGGCTCTGGGTGTCGAATCAACCCTCGACCTGGACCGGGACGGACAGCCCGAACTACGCTCCATCGCCGCGATGGAGGCGACGCTCACGGATGTCCGGACCGTCCATGGCGTTGCGTCGGGAACCGTTCTGGTTACGGAGCTTGTCCGTGACGGACCGGGGTTTGCGGGCACGGTTTCGGGCGACGTGGCGCTCGATGCGGCGCGTGCGCCGGCCATGGCCGCGCGCCGGGCCGAGCTGACGATCGACGGAGAGGTGAAGGTATCGGCGGATGCGATCGCGCTGGCGACCGTCGGCCCGACCGGGCTGCGCGTGCACGATGCAAGCCTGCCCGGGGGGCTCACGCTGCCGGGCCGCAACGCGCTCTCGCTCGTTCCCGGGGAAAACCGGCTGGCGTTCGACCGGGTTGCGGGCGTGCTGTCCCTCGACCTGCGCGCGGCGGCGGGCGGGACCCGCCTTGCCTGGCCGCAACATGGCATCGCCACGCGCCTTGACGCCGTGTCCGTCTCGGGCGCCTGGCCGGGCCGCGTGCAGGCGGCCGTGACGGGCCTGGATGCGGACCTGGGCGAGGGGCGCGCGTTGCGCGCGGGCCGGCTCGATCTGGGCGTGGCGGGGGACACTGCACGCCAGACAGTATCGCTGAAGGCCGTCGACTCCGACATCGTCCTGCCGAGGTTCGCGCTGCCTCCCGTCGATATCGGGGCGAAACTCGTCCGCCGCGACGTGGCGCTCGAGGGCGAAGTCGAGCTTGTCGCCGATGGCGGCCAGCCGCGGTTGCGTGCGCGTGCGAACCACAACCTTGTCACCGGGCGGGGCCAGGCCGAGGTCGTGGATGCGGAACTGCGGTTCGCACCGGGTGTGCTGCAACCCGTCGACCTGAGACCCGGACTGGAACCGGTCCTAGAGGACGTGTTCGCTACACTGACCCTTGGCGGGACGCTTGAGTGGCGCGGCGATGGCGGACTCCAGCCCGACCTGCTGCTCGATGTCTCCGACGTCGCGGCGGCGGCTGAGAGCATGGAGTTTCGCGATGCGTCGCTGCGCATGCGCCTCACGGGGTTTCCCGACATCCGCACGCCGCCTGGCCAGTCGTTTCGCGGACGGGTCAGGGTCGGGCGGCTCGCCCCGATGCCGGTGGAAGGTGCGTTCCAGTTGCGCACAGATCCGGCGGGTGAACTCCCGCAGTTGGTTGTCGAGGATATCCGTGTGGGCCTGTTGCCCGGCACGCTGTCGACAGGACGCTTCGTTATCGCGCCGCCCGAGACCGACACGGAGATAACCGTGCGGCTCGAAGGCGCGGACCTGGGAAATGCTTTCGACGTGCTGGATGTCGAAGGCCTGGGGGGAAGCGGCACCATTTCAGGGACGGTTCCTTTGGTGGTCCGCGGGGAGCGTGTCGGGATCGAGGGGGGACGTTTGGCGGGCGACGGGCCCGGAACCCTGTTCTTCGATCTCGACGCGATCCCGGCGGAATTGAGCGAGCGTGGGGACGCCGTGTCGCTGGTGCTGCGCGCGCTCTCGAACTTTGATTATCGCGAGATGTCACTCGACCTCGACAAATCGCTCGACGGACCGGGCACGATGCGGGTCCGCCTGCTGGGGGAAAATCCCGAGGTGCTCGACGGGCATCCGTTCGACTTCAACATCGCGCTGGAAACCGACTTCGACCGGCTCGCGGCACTCGTGCTCGACGGCCTCAATACCAGTCAGGGGCTGTTGCGGGCTCTGGCCCGGCCCGGATCGGGCGTGTTCTAGCCCGCCTTGGTTTTGCCACGACCGCGCGGTACGGTCTTGTGCGTCACCAACCGAGGCGAAGCATGTGTTGAATTCCCGCCGGATGCCGTTCGCGAAGCTGCTGCTCGCAGCTCTGGTTGTGAGTGCCTGCACACCCGCCGTCCGCGTGGAAGCGCCGCGCGAGCCGATCACGATCAACCTGAATATCAAGCTGGACGCGGACGTTCGTCTGCGGATCGAGGAGGAGGCCGAAGAGGATGTCCGCACGAACCCGATTTTCTAGTTTGGCATCGGCCCCGCGACAGGGGGCGTCCCCGGCAGCCATGCTGGTTGGCCTGCTGCTGGCGCTCGCCGTTGCGGTGCTCCCGGCTGGCGATGTTGCATGGGCCGACGCGCTCGACGACGAGCGCGCCCGCGGCTCGGTCGGTGAGCGCTATGATGGCTACCTGGTCCTGCGCGACAGCGCCGCCCCGGCGAGTACCCGCCAGCTGGTCGCGGACATCAACGCGAAGCGCCGCCAGCTCTACTCCGAGGTTTCGACCCGGGAGAACACGACGGTCGAGGCCGTTGGCCGGATCTACGCGCGCGAGATCGTCGAGATCGTGCCGTCCGGCACCTGGATCCTTCGCGAAAACGGCCAGTGGGTGCAGAAGTAGCGACGGGCGAGCTCCTTCGGAAAAACCTCTGCCCCTGTGAGAGGGGCGTCGTCGGTCTGCGCTACCCGCGTGCCGAGCGTGAATGCTGGCCGCCGTCGGCCATGATCACCGTACCGGACACCCACATCGCCTTCGGACTCGCGAGGTAGGCCGCGAGCCATCCCATTTCCTCGGGCTTGCCGGGGCGCCCGCCGGGCAGCGCCTTGTGGGTCTCGCGCCAGCGGGACTCGTCGCCGAACTGCATGTCGGCGTTGATTTTGGCCTGGCTGACAAGGCGCTCGGTCTCGATGGGGCCGGGGTTGATACCGACGACGCGCACGCCGTGGTCGAGGCTTTCCGCCCCCAGCGCGCGGGTGAGCTGCATCAGCGCGGCGTTGCCCATCGAGCCCGCGATGTAGCCGGCACGCGGGCGCTCGCCCGCCATGCCGATCACGTTGACGATGGCACCATCGCCGCGCTCGCACATGCGCGGGTAGATCTCGCGGATCAGGCCCACGAAGCCGAACACCTTAAGGTCCCAGGCGTTCTTGATCGTCTCGTTGTCGAGCCGCGACAGGTCTCCCGCCGGGATCGCGCCGGCGTTGTTCACCAGAATATCGCAGTCTCCCGCCGCGGCGACCAGCTTTGCGATATCGGCTTCCTGCGACAGGTCGAGCGCGTGGACCGTCGCCTGCGCGCCGAAGCGGTCGTTGAGGTCGTCGCGCACGGCGTTGAGGTCGGCCTCCGTGCGCGAGACCAGGTGCAGGGAGCAGCCTTCCTCCGCCAGCACCTCCGCGATCGCCTTGCCGATTCCCTTGCTCGCGCCGGTGACGATCGCGGTCTTGCCGTTCAGTTCCAGGTCCATGGCGTGTCCTCCCCCTTGATCTGTTGGCCAGACGCTAGATATGACAGTCGCGAAAGGCAATGAAATCCGGGGTTTGGCCCCTTGTCAGCGGTGGAGAGCGCCGCTATAACCCCGCGGTTTCCGAACAGCGACGGTGCGGCCGGGCGATTCTGACGCCCAGGGCATGCCCAGCCGTCGAGCACGGCGCGCAAGCGCCAAACCGCAAGAAGCGAGGACAAAATGCCCAAGATGAAGACGAAGTCGTCGGCCAAGAAGCGTTTCCGCTTCTCCGCCAACGGCAAGATCCGAATGAAACCCTCCGGCATGCGCCACGGCATGCGCAAGCGCTCCCAGTCGATGAAGCGCAAGGCGCGCAAGATCGGCAACATCGCCAAGGCTGATGAGCAGATCATCAAGCCGATGATGCCCTACCAGCGGAAGAGCTAGGCCCATGTCACGCGCAAAAAGCACCGTCCAGCGCCACGCACGGCGCAAGAAGGTCCTCAAGGCCGCCAAGGGTTACCGGGGCCGGAATTCCAAGGTCTATCGGGTCGCGAAGGAGCGGGTCGAGAAGGGCCTGCAGTACGCCTACCGCGACCGCCGGGTGAAGAAGCGGAACTTCCGCTCACTCTGGATCCAGCGGATCAACGCCGGCGCGCGCCAGCACGGGATGACCTATTCCCAGTTCATGGCGGGCATCAAGCAGGCGGGTATCGAGCTCGACCGCAAGATCCTCGCCGATCTGGCCGTGCGCGAGCCCGAGGCCTTCAAGGATCTCGTGGACCAGGCGCAGGACGCCCTCAACGCCTCTGCCTGAACCGGTCCCGACGGGACCGTTCGGGCCTGAGCCTCACCGGTGAACCATGAGCGCGCCTGATCCCTCCGAGTTGCAGGAGTCCCTGCTCGCTGACGTGTCGGCGGCGGAGAGCCTCGACGCGCTCGAGGCCGTGCGCGTGGCCGCGCTCGGCAAGAAAGGCGCGATCACGGCCCAGATGAAGGGCCTCGGCCAGCTCGACGGCGACGCCCGAAAGGAGGCCGGTCAGGCGCTCAACCGGATCAAGGACGCGGTCGCCGCGGCGATCGCCGCGCGCCAGGCCGAACTCGACGCCGTCGCGCTCGAGGCGCGGCTGGCGGAGGAGACGGTCGACGTCACACTGCCGCCGCGCCCGCGCGCCGAGGGCCACCTGCACCCGGTCAGCCAGGTGACGGAGGAGTGCATCGCGATCTTCGGCGAGATGGGCTTCACGGTCGCCGAGGGCCCGGACATCGAGGACGACTTCCACAACTTCACCGCGCTCAACATCCCGCCGGAGCATCCCGCCCGGCAGATGCACGACACCTTCTATCTGAACGCGGAGGAGGGCCGGCCCGCGCCCGTCCTGCGGACCCACACCTCGCCGGTGCAGATCCGCACGATGGAGACGTCCAAGCCGCCGATCCGCATCGTCGCGCCGGGGCGCACGTATCGCAGCGACTCCGATGCGACCC
>JAEPNS010000120.1 GCA_017643325.1 Alphaproteobacteria bacterium
GGCCGCTCGTCGACCACCAGTGTGTTGTCGATGCACATGCGCTTCAGGGCAAACGAGATCGAAAGGCCGGACTGTCCTCCCCCGACGATCAGCACATCGAGCACATCCACGTCGACTTCGGCCGATTTCGCGTCAGAAACCGGCCGGGTCCAGGGTTTTGCGGGATAGCGCAGAACATCCAGGTCGCGGGCAACCTGCCGCTCGAGCTCGCGCAACGCTTCGGCGGGATCGTGCCGTGGGGAATCCAGCATCAGCAGACCGTATGGCGGAGGTCAGGTGCCGTGCATGTCGGCACTGAACAGGTCCTCCGGTGCGTACGACGTTGCGATCAGCTCGTCCGCAAGCAGGTAACGGATCACAGTTTCGAGCATGGTGCGGTTGGCAGCGAGACCATGCGCCCAGTAGTCCGTGCCGAGCTTCTCCTCCGCAAACAAAAGCGCTTCGAGCTGCCAGGGCAGCATGGTCGCCAGAGCTGCGGAATCGAACAGTTGTGCCCGTGCGACGGCCTGCCCCTCAACGAACGCCTCGTAGAGTGCCGGCACCACCTCCGGGTTCGCTTCAGCGATCTTCCGCTTGATAGCGAGCACGTGCATGGCAGGATAGATGCCGGTCTTTTCGAAGTAGGAGAGTTCCTCCGGGATCGGGTCGTCGAAAAGCCGGGTCACGTTGTCCGAGGGCCAGCAGCTTGGGGCGCGCGCCGTGTAGATCGCGTCGATCTCTCCAGCCGCAAGCAGATCAGACAGAGAGCTGTCCAGGCGCTCCTCGCAATTGAACTGGTCCGGATAGTGCTGCGGATGCTCGTCACCCGAGCGGAGTGTCTCGAGGCCCCCCGCGACATAAATCGGCGCGGTGCGCGGAAGATCGTAGTACTCCTCGAAGATACCGCGCAGCCAGACAGCAGCAGCCATATCGAAGACGGAGACACCGATGCGCTTGCCAGCCAGGTCGGACGGCTTGTCGATGCCTTTTGTCGTGTTGATGAACACGTCGGAAAGTCGGAAATGGCGCGACGGGAAGATCGGGATCGCGAGATACGGCTGCTCCTGCTGTTCCAGCGTGCGGAGATAGGTCGCGATCGGGAACTCGCAGCAGTCGTACTCGTGAGTTGTGAGCTGGTGGTTGAAGAGTGCCTGCACGCCCATCAGCGTGACCGATGCATCGACACCTTTTATGGGCACCGCACCGCGCGCGATCGGCCGCGTACGGTCGCTGTCGCTCAGCGCAATCGTCAGGGGGACGCCGGTCATCACGCTGACTCCAGCGCGCGCCGCACGATCCGCGGGAAATTATCTCGACAAGTCGTCGGGTGGGGTCCGGCCCGGTTCTCGGCAGGGTTCATTTGGATACTCGGTCATTTCAAGGCCAGACACGCATCGAAACTGACGCGTGCCAGCGGAAAGCCTCGAAACACAGGGCTTCCCGCTACACCTGACCCAGCAACTTGTGTGCCACCGGCAAGCGCCGGCTTTCCGCCGAACACCGCCCTGAGATGCCAAAAAACACCCCGAAACTGACTATGTAGTAGGCATGCAGACCCATATTTGATCAAAACGCCGCATTGAGATGGCGCGGGTCGGCAGGCCTCTCAGTCTTCCGAAGAGTAAAGGATCTCCGTCGTCTCGGACCTCGGGTCACGCATCTCCCATCGGCCGGCGTCGACCTTGGCAACAAAGTCGCCGAGCAGCCGATTGAACAGGGCCGGTTCCTCCAGGTTGATCAGGTGACCGGAGCGCGGGAACAGGGCCAGCGCGGCCGCCGGCATGTTGCGCTTCAGGAACAGCCCCACGTCGAGGCACGGCTCGTCCTCGTCGCCGTTCATGATCAGCGTCGGCACACGTACCGCGCGCATCTCCTCGACAAAGTCGTAAAGCGATGGGCGGCGCGCCTGCAGACCGCGCATGGTGAGCGCCGACCCCAAAGTCGAGTGCTCGGCAAGCTGGTCGCGGAACTCGGCCCAACCGCGCGGATCCTTGTTCGCGAACTGCACACGCGCCGGCCCGATCGCGTAGGTCTTCGCGAACTCCTCCATGGTCTCGGCCTCGATGCGCGCGGCGACATCCTCGGATTCCCGCGCGAACTGTTCGCGCACATCAGGATGGGCACCGTATCCCGCGCCCGCCACCGTCAGCGACAGGGCACGTTCGGGATAGTGGAAGCCGAAATGCAGTACGGCGAAACCGCCCATCGACAGGCCGACGATATGGGCCCTGTCGATCTCCAGCGCGTCGAGGACAGCTCGTATATCGTCGGTTGCGCGGCGCTGGCCGTACATATCCAAATTTTCGGGCACATCCGACGGCGGATAGCCACGCGCGTTATAGACGATGCACCGGTAAGAGCGCGCGAAGTGGCGAATCTGTGGCTCCCACGCGCGCAGGTCGCCGCCATACTCATGCGCGAAAATCATGGGCGTGCCGCTGCCGGCTTCCTCGACCCAGAGCTTCACCCCGTCGTCGGTCTCGATGTGCGGCATCTCCGGTTCTCCGTGAATCTGTTGCGAACGATCTTGCGACAATAGACGGCCCGGTGTCTTGGGAGCCAGAGCGTCAAAAGAGTAAGCTGCTCGCACTGGCCAACTTGTCTCACGTCGTCCGCCCGAAACGAAAGTGAGCGGTGAAAGAGAGAACGCGATCCGGCATGAACGACTTACCCACCCACCCTCCGTACCCCCGAGACATGGTCGGCTACGGTCGCACGCCGCCCGACCCCGAATGGCCGGGCGGCGCCCGCATGGCCTTCAGCCTCGTGCTCAACTACGAGGAGGGTTCTGAGTATTCCGTGCCCGATGGCGACGGCCGCTCGGAGGCGACAATGAGCGACGCCGGGGCCCCGGACCTCGGCGTAGAGGGCCGCGACCTCGCCGCGGAATCCCTCTTTGAGTACGGAAGCCGCGTCGGTTTCTGGCGGCTCCACGACATTTTCCGCGAGCGCGACCTGCCGGTTACCGTAAGCGGGGCGGCGCTCGCGCTCGAACGCAATCCCGAGGCCTGCGCTGTCATCCGCGAAGCGGACTGGGAAGTGCTGTGCCACGGCTGGCGGTGGGTCGAGCAGTTCAACATGGAGGAGGAGGAGGAACGCGGCCACATTGCCAAGGCGGTCGCCTCACTCGAACGCAGCATCGGCGCGCGCCCGCTCGGCTGGTACTGCCGATACGGGCCATCGCTCAACACCCGGCGCCTGTTGGTCGAGGAAGGCGGCTTCCTCTATGACAGCAACTCCTACGCCGACGACCTGCCCTTCTGGGTGCGCGAGGGTGACACGCCCTTCCTCGTGGTGCCACATACTTTCAGCCACAACGACAACAAGTACGGACGCGGCTGGTTCGCCACGTCCGACGACTTCCTGACTTACATGACCGACGCTTTCGACTTCATGTACCGCGAGTCCGCGCGGCGCCCCCGCATGATGTCGCTATCGCTGCATCTGCGGGTCAGCGGCCATGCCGCCCGTGCGGCCGGCGTCGAGCGGTTCCTCGACCATGTCCGACGCCATCGAGACGTCTGGATCGCCACTCGCGCGGATATCGCGAAACATTGGTCCGAAACGCATCCGCCGGATTAGAAGCTCGTGAAATTCGCTTGTCGGGCGACGGGACTGGGTGGCGGTGCTGTCAGTCTAATGCGAACCAGTCTCCAATATCTCAGGAAACGATAGGTTCACGCCGCCAATTGACGCCACTCGGCCAGCGCTGCCGAGCGGTTCTTTTTGTAGGCAGAACGACTGTTGAGATGGCGGTCGAGGTTGAAATGATTGTGGAGTGAGGCATGAACGGCGGCAAATTTCTGAAGGGTCTTTATGTCTCTAAATTTCGACATCGCCCCTTCCCTTCGTCGGAACGGCTGGTGCGAGTTTTCTGCCCGGTTGTTCAGCCTACGACCACATTCCTGATCAGCGGCATTCTCCATCACCTTCATCGCAGCCCGGTATGATTTGAGCCGGTCCGTAACGATTATCTTCGGCCGACCTTACCGCTTCATCGCGCGCTTCAGAAACCTGAGCGCCGCCCTGCGATCCCGCCGTTTCGTGGTGAAGACTTCGAGCACCTCACCTTCATAATCGGCCGCGCGCCACAAACAGCGCGTCTCGCCGTTGATCCGCACAAACACTTCGTCCAGGTGCCCGCGCCAGTTCGAATATGATCGATGTAGAACCCGGCGTTTCCTAATCTCAGCGGCGAACTTCGGACCGAAGCTTTTCCACCAAAAACGAACCGTCTCGTGACAGATGTCGATACCGCGCGTGAACAGAATATCCTCGACCTGGCGCAGCGACAGCGGATAGCGGACGCACATCATCACCGCGAGACGGATGACCGCGGGTGAACTATCGAAACAGCGGAAGGGGTTTTGCGTTCATCGACGCTAGGGATCAGCATCGAGCCGGCTCAAGAACGGTTAGTCTGACAATGCCCGATGGAGCAATTCCGTTCAAAAGTTCGCGCCCGCAGAAAAATATGGGAAGTTCGTGTTTTGTTGCTCGAACTGACCCGCATGCGCGCGAGGCCGGGTCTCGCCAGCTTGCCGATCAAGGAACGTGATCGAGTTCGAAAATGCGGCCGGCGGTTGACAACAGCACCAATCTCGGACGGAACGGTCTTTGAACGGCGCATTTCAGGAGAAGCACCATATGAAACTCTACCATGCCCCCGGCACACGTTCGGTACGTATCGTCTGGCTGCTCGAGGAGCTGGGGTTGTCGTACGAGTTGGAATTGCACAAGCTCGGCGACCCGGCGATGCGCTTGCCCGAATATCTTAAAATCCACCCGATGGGCCGCGTGCCAGCGCTCGAGGATGGCGATGTCACGATCTTTGAATCCGGCGCGATCGTCGAGTACCTGATCGGTCGGCACAGCGACGGCAAGATGGCGCCCGGCCCTGCCTCGCCCCACTATGCCGAGTACCTGCAGTGGCTGCACTACGCCGAAGGCATGATCATGCCGCAGGTCAACATTATCGTGGTCGAGACGGTTTTTCTGCCGCCCGAGCGCATGAATCAGACCAACGTCGACCGCGCCAAGAAACTGCTCGCGCGCACGCTGACCGCGGTCGAGGCGCACATGGAGGACCGCGAGTTCATCGCCGGCGATTTTTCCGGCGCCGACGTCATGACCGGCCATGCCTGTACGGTGGCGACGCGGCGGTTGGGCGAGGATGCTTCGGGGTTGCCGAACGTGACGGCATATGTGGAACGGCTGAACGCGCGCCCGGCGCTAAAGAAGGCATGGGAGACGGGCGCCTAGGCGGCGACGCCGGTGAGCCGACATAGATGCGGGCGTCGTCCGCGTCGCCTCAAATTATGCGTGACTGCAATGCCTCTCAGAGTCCGGTGCGATCTCCCGACCTGCTCTCCGATAAGCGGGCCATGCTGATTGAGAGACAAAAAATATAAGGACCAGTTGGCGGAGGGAGAGGGATTCGAATCCCCGCCGCACACCGCGCGGCTTGAATCTGTTCGTCGAGGGTTCGATCGGATACCGCGAAAGATGGATGGCGGAGGGAGAGGGATTCGAACCCTCGATACGGGGTTACCCGTATAACGATTTAGCAAACCGTCGCCTTCAGCCACTCGGCCACCCCTCCGCTCGAGAGTGGGTCGTCACGACGTATGCGAGGGGCGTTGTGCCAAGCGGGACGATGGCTGTCAATCCGCAACCCGGCGCAGGCAGAAAAGGCCTCCCGCGATTTGCAAAAACAGCAGCTTTTCCGCTTCGAGCCGGAACCCCACCGCTGGGGCGGCGTTGACAGGGAAAGGGATTGGGACATCAACCTGAACAAACGGAGAGTTCGATGTCACATACGCCCACAATGCTTTCGGCCACCTCGATCAATGGCGACAAGGTCGTCAATCCTCAGGGCGAGGATCTTGGCAAGATCGAGGATCTGATGATCGACCTGGAATCCGGGACCGTGCGCTATGCGGTCATGAGTTTCGGCGGCTTCCTCGGCATGGGCGACAAGCTTTTCGCGGTGCCGATGGACGCCCTCCACGTCAAGTCCGGGGATGAGGCGTTCGTGCTGAACGCCACGGAAGAGAAGCTGAAGAACGCACCCGGCTTCGACAAGGACGACTGGCCCAATTTCGCCGATCCCGCTTTCGACCAGAGAATCCGCGCCCACTACGCCTGACACGGCAGGCTGACGAATTCGGACATAAACGAGGCTGCGCAGAACCTTGCGCAGCCTCTGTTCAGACAGCGGAGCGCGTCTGGGCCGCCTCATTTTCCATAATACCGTTGAGCAGACGTGACGCCGGCAACCGGACCCGGGCGACTGTTCCCGAACCCGGTTTGCTCACGAGCTCAAGCGAGCCGTCGTGGAGTGGCACATAGGATTTGCTGAGCGGCAGACCCAAACCGGTGCCCTCGTTTCTGCAGTTGAGGGCACCGTCAGCCTGCCGGAACGGCTCGAGCGTCATCGGTATGTCGTCGTTGGCGATACCGACACCCGTGTCCACAACTTCAAATGTATGGCCGTCCGCGTCCGACTGGCTCGACTTCACGACGACAGTTCCACCCTCCGGTCTGAACTTGATCCCATTCGACACGAGATTGATCAGGACCTGTTCCAGCAATCTTTCATCGGCACGGATCGGCAGCAGCTTGCCCTCCATGGTCGCATGCAGCTCGATCCCCTTTGCAAGGGCTCGCGCTTTCAACAACCGGACGCAAGCCTCCACGACCTGGGGAACATCCACCTGCTGTTCGTTCATCTGTAACTGGCCGGATTCGATTTTCGCGAGATCGAGAATGTCATTGATCACGTCCAGAAGGTGCCCACCCGCCTGCCGGATATGGGTTGCATAGTCCTGATACTGCTTGTTGCCGACGGGTCCCAGAATGCACTGCATACATTAATACTGGCTAAGTACGGGTTAACAACGGGCACAAACACCCCGGATTTCACTCGTCCCGGCGCACTCGTTCCGCCAACGTGTGTTGCGAACTCCAACGTTGAGAGCGCGACCGCATTCAGCTACATGGCGCGCGCCCGCCAGGCGGGAGCGTCGTCAGAAACGCGAACACGTCTTCATGCGTCGGTGCGAGCGAGCGCAACGGCCTCGACAGCGCACCAACTAATGGCGCGTGCCCGACACCATCATAGATGCGCAATTCCACCGGCACGCCTGCCTCGACAAGTCTCGCGGCCAGGTCCCTGGTGTTGCGCGGCCGCACAGTCGTATCGCGACCGCCGGTCGCCAGCAACATGACAGGCGCCCCGGGATCCACATGAGCAATTGGCTGGGATTCTTCAGCAGGTTCGCCGGGCCCGAAAATCTGCTTCAACGTGCTGTCGCGCAGTGGCAACAGGTCATAGGGTCCCGCCAGCCCGATCCCCGCGCGAATGCGGCACCGCGCCACGCCGCGCAAATCCAGCCACGCTTCGTCCAGCACGAGCATCGCAGCAATGTAGGCGCCGGCCGAATGCCCCATGAGGACGATTCCGCTTCCGGCTTCGGGACGGCCAGCGAGAAACGCGACCGCGTCGGCCGCGTCGGCCATGAAACCCCGCCAGCGGACCTGGGGATAAAGCCGGTAGTCAGGGACTGCGACTGTATAGCCCTGCGCCGCAAACGCCTCACCGACGAACTTGTACTGCTGGCGCTCTCCGCTTTCCCAACCGCCGCCATAAAAGAACACCACCAACGGCGTTCCTGCGGCCGGGGCATCCGGGACGTAGACGTCAAGACGTTGGCGCGGATCGTCGCCAAACGGCACCGCACGATCGACCGTGTAGCCGCTTTCGGGAGTCAGAGAGTTGATGATGCCCGTTGGCGAGCAGGCCGAAAGCGCCGCAACAAGATTGAAGGCGCAAATGACGTGACGAAGCGAATTCATCCGCGCAGCATAGTAGGAAACGATGCGGGCATAAGCGCACGTGGCCCTGAATGTTCGACACGATACGCTGACACGGAACCCCTGCGACACATCGCCCCTGAATTCGCGTCCAAACTATCGTGCGCCTGAAGCGGCGGTTGAATTTTACATCGGCATGTTGAAAGAAGGATGCATCATTCCCGTCAAGGGAGGACAGTCGGCGACCGGCACCGTCGCCGCACACGTAGAGTGAGAATGCCCCACGATGAAGGTGTTGCTCAGGTATGTCTCGATCGCCCTTCGCTTGGCCGTGTCGGTCGGGGCAATCTGGTTTGTGTCAGACGACATCGATGGCGCAGCGCTCGGGCAAGTGCTCCAGCGGATTGATGCCATCTGGCTTACCACGGCGTTGGCGGTTCTCGCGCTTCAGCCGGTGCTCGGTACGCTTCGCTGGCAGATTGTCATGTCAGGACTCCAGCCTCCTCCGCCACTTACCGAACTTGGCAAAATCACCTACGTTTCGCTCTTCTTCAACCAGATCCTCCCTGCGAGCGTAGGTGGCGATGTAATCCGTATCGTGCTGGCCAGTCGCGCCGGTGCCCGCCTGCGCGACGCATTTGCGAGCACTGCACTCGATCGAGCTTTCATGCTGCTTGCGCTGATCGCAATGTTCGCTGTCAGCGTCGGACTTCTCAATGCGGGCCCCGAAGTCCCCAAAGCATATATCGACGTCGTCATCGCGCTGACCGTATTGGTTTTTACCGGGTTTTTTGTGGTCGGCTTTAACCTTCTGCCCATCTGGCGGGTGCCGCTCCCATTTTTTGATCGCCTGGAAGGCCCAGCGCTGCAGGCACGTTCGGTGCTAAGGAAGCCCCGTGTCCTCGGAACAACGTTCGTCGTTTCGCTCCTCAGTCACCTGAACATTGTTGCCAGCGTCTACATGTTTCTTCTGTCACTCGGAGCAATGGTAACATTCGCACAGGTTCTCGTCCTGATGCCGCTCGTGCTTCTTGCCGCAGTGCTTCCCAT
>JAEPNS010000121.1:0-1996 GCA_017643325.1 Alphaproteobacteria bacterium
GACAGCTACATCGAGCATTCGAAGCTGGTGGCGAAAGACAACGAGTATCCTGTGACGGGGCCGCTGTCCCTGCTTCAGGCGGTGTTCGATGTCGGCCGGAAGGGCATCTCGATCCAGCGCTACAAGGGTCTGGGGGAAATGAACCCCGACCAGCTCTGGGAGACCACGCTCGACGAGAATGCGCGCGCGCTACTCCAGGTGCGGGTCGCCCAGGCAGATGCGGCGGGCAATATCTTCGAGACGCTGATGGGCGACGAGGTGGCCCCGCGGCGGGAGTTCATCCAGGAGAATGCGCTCAAGGTCGCGAACCTCGACGTGTAGCGGGCCTTTTTGCCGCGTGCGTCGCCACAATTCCGCCAAGCCTTTGAAACAGTCTCCGCGCCCATGAGCAGGAAGGCAAAGACGCCGCGCACACCCACGAAGGCCCGCAATGCCAGCAAGGGTAGCAACGCCGGGAAGCGGTCGGAGACCAACCCCACGCCGGCACCGCGCTCGGGATTGATCTGGCGGGCCACGAAGTGGTCGCTCGTGTTCGCGATCTGGGCCGGGCTGATGCTCGGCGGACTGCTTGTGTGGTTCGCCTGGGATCTGCCGTCGATCGACAACCTGGGCGAGGCGGGGGACAAGTCGCGCCGCCCGGGAGTGACAGTGCTGGCGCAGGACGGCTCGCTCATCGCCGGGTATGGCGACCTTTACGGGGCACGGCTGACGGTCAATGAGTTGCCGCCCGAGCTGATCCAGGCGGTCATCGCCATCGAGGACCGCCGGTTCTTCGAGCATGGCGGGGTCGACTTCCGCGGGCTTGCCCGCGCGATGCTGGCAAACCTGCGGGCGGGCGGGGTCGTGCAGGGCGGATCGACGCTGACCCAGCAGCTTGCGAAGAACCTCTTTCTCACGCCGGAACGCTCCTACGAGCGCAAGGTCAAGGAGCTCCTTCTCGCGCTCGCGCTCGAGGACCGGTTCCAGAAGGACCAGTTGCTCACCATCTACCTGAATCGCGTATATCTCGGGGCGGGGACGTACGGCGTCGAGGCCGCGGCGCAACGATATTTCGGCCTCTCGGCACGCGATGTCGACGCCTACCAGGCCGCCGTCCTGGCAGGCCTGTTGCGCGCCCCATCGCGCCTCAATCCCGACAACAATGCCCAGGCGGCGCATGCCCGCGCACGGACCGTGCTGGCAGCGATGGCAGAGGCGGGTTACCTGACGGAAGAGGAAGCGCGACGGATCGGAGAGACCCGGCGGCCAGGAAGGGGAGACGCCGCCCAGCCGCGCCCGCGGGTTTCGGGACAGACGCGGCGTTACTTCGCCGACTGGGTGCTCGAGCGCGCCGCCGGCTACGCAGGCAACACGGGTGGCGATCTCGCGGTCGAGACGACGCTCGATCCGCGGCTCCAGAAGATCGCCGAGGCGGCGGTATCGGAAATCGACACCAAGGGCGCGGAAGTGGCACTGGTCGCGATGCGCGATGATGGCGCGGTGCTCGCCATGATCGGCGGGCGCAGCTACAGCGAAAGCCAGTTCAATCGCGTGACCCGCGCGCAACGCCAGCCCGGTTCCGCGTTCAAGCCGATCGTCTACCTGCCCGCGCTCGAATCCGGAATGACCCCCGATACCCCGGTGCGTGATGCACCGATCACGGTGGATGGCTGGACCCCGCGCAATTTCTCGGGCGAGTTCCGGGGAACGGTGACCCTGCGTGAGGCTGTCGCGCGCTCGCTCAACACCGTTGCCGTCAGGGTGTCCGAGGACATCGGCCGCGACCGGGTGGTCCAGGCGGCGCGGCGCCTCGGGATTACCGCGCCCCTCGATCCGCACCCCTCGATCGCGCTCGGAGCGGGGGAGGTCACGCCTCTCGAACTGGCCGCCGCCTACGCGGTGTTCGCCAATGGCGGCTTCGCGGTTGCGCCTTACGGCGTGTCGGAGGTGCGGCACGGCGGTGACGTGCTGTTCCGCCGGGATGGCAGGACCGCGCGCCGGGTCGTATCCGCCGAGG
>JAEPNS010000121.1:2006-8795 GCA_017643325.1 Alphaproteobacteria bacterium
TATCTGGCAGAGGCGCGGCGACGGCCTGGGCGCTGCACTCAGCGCCCGTGTGGTGGGGGAGATGAACCAGATGATGCAGGCTGTCATCACGCGGGGCAGCGGGCGCAAGGCGGGGATCGACCGACCTGCCGGAGGCAAGACCGGCACCAGCCAGGACTTTCGCGATGCCTGGTTCGTCGGATATGCCGGCAATATCGTCACGGCGGTGTGGCTCGGCAACGATGACAACAGCCCGATGGACGGCGTAACCGGCTCCAGCGTGCCGGCGGAGATATGGAAAAGGTTCATGTCCGCTGCGACGAAAGTCGGCGTCGCGGATGCGGGACGGACGCCTGAGGCCCGCCCGCAACGAACGGGCGCCACGCGGGAGGGCGGGGAGCCCCCGGCGCGTCGTGTTCCCGAGCGCCGCCCGACCCGGCTCGAGCCGGCGATCTTCGAGAACCAGACAGACTAGAACGCCTGCCGCCTAGGCAGGCGCGTTGCGCATCGGGATCCAGATCATCAGAACGAACGCCGCAAAGGCAAACACGCCTGCCACTCCCATGACCGCACTGAGCAGCAGGGTCGGGTCGAAGGCAAACATGCCGATGGCCATCGACATGATCCCGGCGGAAATATACTGCGCCAGGCCCAACAGCGACGCGGCCGCGCCGGCCATGTTCGGGAAGGGCGAGATCGCGCCGGCCTGGATGTTCGGCTGCGACAAGCCCATGCCGAAGAAGTAGATCACCGTCGGCACGATGACCGACCAGATCGTGACGATGCCGGAAAAGATCAGCGAGGAAATCAGGATTCCCGCGATCGCCGTGCACGCCGTCCCCATCAGGCACATGCGCTCGATCCCGACCCGCCGCACGATGCGACTCCCGATGAACGCGCCGGCCATGAAACCGACGGACGCCCCGCCGAAGGAAAGGCCGAAATTCTCCTCCGACATGCCGAGCTGGTCGACCAGCACGAAGGACGATCCGACAAGATAGGCGAACAGCCCGCCAAAGGTGCCCATCACGGTCAGCAGGTAGCCCGCATAGACCCGGTTGCGGAGCATGGTCGCGAAATTCTCGAGCATCCGGTCGAGCCGTGTGGCGGTCGGGTCGGGTACCCGGTTGGTCTCGGGCAGCAGGGCGGTGACCAGCAGCATGGCGAACGCGCCGAAGCCGGTCAGGATCCAGAAATTCGAGCGCCAGCCCAGCCAGCCGACGATATACCCGCCGAGGACAGGCGCGATCACCGGCGCGATGGCGACGACCGTCGTAACCACCGCGAACATCCGCGCGGCTTCCTCGCGGGTGTACATGTCGCGGACCACGGCGCGTGCGACCACGGGCGCGGCTGCCGCGCCAACGGACTGGAACAGCCGATAGAGAATGAGTTGTTCCACGCTGGTGGCAACGGCGCAGGCCACGCTCGCCACGACGTAGATTGCGGTTCCCGCGAGAATCACAGGCTTGCGTCCGAAACGATCCGAGATCGGTCCGAAGAAGGTTTGTGAAACAGCGAACCCGATCATGTAGACGCTCAGCGTCAGCTGCATCGACGAGATGTCAGTGCCGAGATCGCGTGTCATTACGGGCAGCGCCGGCAGGTAGAGGTCGATGGTCATCGGCGCGAACGAAACCAGCAGACCCAGTAACAGTGCCATTCCCGCCGGGCCGGGCATCCGGCGGCCTGCGTTTGCCGCGTCGCTCATGCGAGTTCGACCACAGCGCCGCCCGCAGCCTCGGCGTCGGCTGGATCATGGGTCACGAGCAGCGTGGGTATCCCGTTGGCCAGTGCATGTTCGAACACGAAATCGCGCACCCGGTCGCGCAGGGCGACGTCCAGTTTCGAGAAGGGCTCGTCGAGAAGCAGTGCACGCGGGCGCGACAGGAGCGTGCGCATGAGAGCCACCCGCGCACGCTGGCCGCCCGACAGGGTCGCCGGGTCGCGATCCGCCATTCCGTCGAGCCCGGCGTCTGAAAGCGCCTTGTCGACCAGTGCCCGGCGCTGTTCGCGGCCGCGGGTCTCGGGGGGCAGCCCGAAGGCGAGGTTGTCCCCCACCGAGAGGTGCGGGAACAGAAGGTCGTCCTGGAACAGGATGCCGATGGCCCGGTTTTCCGGCGCCCGCCCGTCGAGATCGTCGCCGGCCAGCCGCACGCGTCCCGCGCTCGAAAAAACGGGATCCAGGGTTCCGCATATATAGGCGAGCAGCGAAGACTTCCCGCATCCGCTCGGCCCCATCACGGTCGCGGCCTCGCCCGGTGCGATACGGAGGCGAAGCGGCGCAAACAGGGGCTTGCCGTCCAGCGACAGGCACACGTTTTCGAGCTCGAGAGCGCCGTGGGCGGAAGTGTCCATTCGCGAAGAGAGATCCGGCAATTGAAGCAGGCTCGGTGCACTCACCATAACGGCGGGGCGGGGGCCGTGGAACCGCGATCCATGCTGGCGAGGTATGTCTGTCCGGCGTCGCCTGCTTTGCCAACCCGGCAGTTAGCGGATATGAGTGACCCGGCTACCGCCACCCGGCGCGTGGCGAGGGGAGGACACCGACATGGCCGACACCACGCAGGCACGTGGACGAATTCGCTGGCTTCCGCTCGTCATGCTCGTGGCGCTCGGGGCCCTTTGGGGCGGCAACCCGTCCTTCTCGAAGGCGCTCGTGGCGGAGGAGCTCTCGCCTGCGGCCGTCGTGTTCTGGCAGACCTTTCTAGCCGGCGCGCTGCTGCTCCTTGTGTGCGCGGTGCGCGGGATTCGTATTCCGCTGACCCGCAAGGCAATCGTCTACTATCTGGTGATCGGTCTGGTCGGCATCGACCTGTCCTACATGACGCTGGTGTTCGTGGTGCACCACGTTCCGGCCGGTTACGCGGCCGTGGTGATCCTTCTCTCGCCGGTGCTGACCTACGTGTTCGCGGTCTTGCTCCGTCTGGAAAGGGTAAATCTGGTACGCGCGTCCGGCATTGCGCTCGGTTTTGTCGGCGCGGGGTTTCTGGTTTTCCCGGAAGGCAGCCTGCCATCGCCCGACCTCCTGCCCGTCGCCCTGCTCGCGTTCGTGATCCCGGCCGGATATGCCGCGGCAAACGTGTATTCCGAGCTGGGCCGACCGGCGGGTGCAGACAATGTGGCGCTCGCGACCGCCACCATGTTCGCGGCCGCGCTGGGTGCCGTGGTCGTCGCACTCGCGGAGGACAGCTTTCACCCGGTCTGGCACGAGATCGGCACTGCCGAATGGCTTCTTCTGGGTTACGCCATCGCGACAGGGCTCGCATTCCTGCTGTTCTACAAGATCGTCGAAAGCGCGGGTGCGGTCTATCTGGGCCAGGTCGGATATCTCGTTACCCTGTTCGGCGTCGCGTGGGGCGTCCTGTTCTTCGGTGAGAGCACGACGGTCTGGCTGTGGGTGGCCGTTCTGGTCGTGGGAACCGGCGTCGCGCTGGTCAACCTCGGCAAAGGCCGGACCGAGAGCGCTTCGTGAACGCAAGTGGAAGCAGGCAAAAGCAGGACGCGCTCAATCCGCTGCTGCCGGTCGCCCTCCTGCTTGTGCTCGGAGCGCTCTGGAGTCTCGGGCCGTCGGCGACCAAATTCGTCGCCATCAACGGCGTGCCGCCCATCGGCATGGTCTTCTGGCAGACCTTCATTGCAGGAACGCTGCTCCTCCTGATTTGCCGTGGGTGGAAGATCTCCATCGGGCTCGACAAGCGCCATCTGCGCTACTACGCGGTGATGGGGTCTGTCGGCGTGGCGCTCCCAAACGCCAACATGGTCTTCGTCATGCGCGATCTGCCGGCCGGTCTGATGTCGGTGGTGATCGTGACCGCACCGCTCATCACTTACGTAATCGCACTCGCGGTGCGGATCGAGCACTTCCGCTTTGTCAGGGCCGGCGGTGTGTTGCTCGGCTTCGCGGGCGTGGCGGTGCTCGTTCTCCCGAAAGGCAGCCTTCCTTCACCGGATTTGCTGCCGATCGCACTGCTGGCGATCGTGACGCCCACGCTCTGGTCGATATCGAACGTGTTTGCCGAGACGGCACGGCCCGAGGAAGGCAACAACATCTCGCTGGCCATGGGCACCATGTTCGTCGCCGCGGCGACCAGCCTGGTCCTCGCCATCCCGACCGGCACGTTTCATCCCATCTGGGACGGGTTCGGGCCCGAGGACTGGGTGATTCTCGCCTACGGCGTCGTGACCGTTGCCACGTTCGTCCTGTTCTATACCGTCGTATCCTTGGCGGGCGCTGTCTACCTTGCCCAGGTCGGCTACGTCGTCGTGCTCACCGGGATCGGCTGGGGCGCGCTGTTCTACGGGGAACGGCCTTCGGTCTGGCTGTGGGCCTCTGTGGTCCTGGTCTTCGCCGGCGTCGCGCTCGTGAACTTCTCCCGGGGTCGCGCAGAGGCGGGCGAGGCCTGAGGTGCCAGAATGCGATCAGGCGTCCGGCGTCTTTCGGGTGTCGGGTCCGCGGGCCGCTTCGCGGCTGTAGTTGACCAGCGCGACACCGGCGAAGACCAGCAAGACCGCCAGTCCGAGCCAGACGGATGGCCGTTCGCCGAAAAACAACGCCCCCCAGCCGACCCCGGTAATCGTCACGATGTAGCCGACCTGGGCGAGATAGACCGCGCCCGCGAGTGAAATCACCACGTAGTAGAGGACGTAGGTTGCAACGGTGACGATCCCGTAACCGACGATGACCCAGTCCGTGACCGCGAACCCGTCCCAGATGGGGTAGAAGGTGTCGCTCGCCAGCGCCATCGCCAGGCTTGTCGCAGCCGCCACGTAGAGCGCGCCCATCGCCAGGGGGATGCTGTTTCCGTCCTCGGGCCGTGCGATCTCGGCGAAAACGTTCGACGCGGCCCACATGGCCGGTGTGGCCAGCGCCAGCAATGCGATCGGAATGAGTTCCGGCGAGGGAAGGCTGCCCTTCGGGAGGACCAGCACGGCCACGCCTGCAAGGCCCACGGCGACTCCCGCGGCGCGCAGTGCGCGGAACCGCTCGATTCTCACTGACAGGGCGACAAGGTATGTGATCATCGGGGCGGTCACGATCAGCACCGACATCAATCCCGCAGGCAGATCCCGCATCACGAAGAACATGTTCGAGTAGGGCAGGGTGATGCTGATGAACCCCATGAACGCGTAGTAACGCAGGTGCCGACGGTCGAGCCCTATGGGGATTTTCCAGACTGCGCAGATCGCGAGCAGCAGGTTCGCGGCGATGAAGGTCTGCCAGAAGACCATGCCGAAAGGCGGAACGCCGTTGGCCGCCACGAACTTCGCCGTTGCGGGGCCGAGGCTCCACAATCCGCCCAGCACGAAGAGCAGGATGATCGGCAACAAGCGACGTGCGCGCCGCGTCCTGGCCGCATCTTCGTTCATGCCCGGCCTGTGATCGTACCTGGAACGGAAGCGCTGGATTGACGCCTGCTAGGCGGCCAGCTCGAACGCGGCGGCAGCCAGGCGGTCACTCGCTGTCTCGAGCTGGACGGTCGAGGCGGGTGTGAAGGGCGGGCGGACATGTGCGAGATCCGGATCGTTCTTCTCGCGCGCGAGGTATGCCTTCATTACCGGGATCGCCGGCAGGTCCTTGAATGCCATACGGAGTTCGGTGAGGTGTTCCTGCAGGGCGTCCGCTTTGTCGCTGCTCCGGTTGGCGTAGACCGCCTGGGCGTGCGGCGCGTTGACGTTCACTGTCGCGGAGATGCAGCCGACGCCGCCCAGCCTCAGGCCCGCCAGCAGGAACTCTTCCGAGCCCGGGAACAGCCGGAAGCCCGGGAACTCCTTGAGGGTGCGCTCCATGCGCGGCCAGTCGCCTGAGGAGTCCTTCGAACCCACGACCGTGTCGGGATAGGCCTCGATCAGGCGCCCGATCAGGCTGAGCGGCAGCTCGAAGCCGACCTGCTGCGGGAAATTGTAGAGGTAGATCTTCAGCGCGGAATCGCCGACCCGCTGAATCACTTCCGAGTAGGCCGCAAACAGACCGTCTTCGCTGGGGCCCTTGTAGTAGAACGGCGGCAGCATCAGGACGCCGCCCGCACCGTTGGCCAGCGCGTGCTTGGTCAGGGCGACCGTATCGGGAATGGCGGTCGTACCGACGCCGGCGATCATCTGCGCACCTGTGATCCCGGCCTCTGCGAGCGCATCGAGCAACGCATGACGCTCGTCCATGCCCAGCGAATTGGCCTCTCCGGTGGTGCCGAGCGGCGCCACCCCGTCGCAGCCGTTGGCGAGCAGCCACTTGTTGTGGGCCACTGCGCGCGGAAGGTCGATCTCGAGGTCCGACGTCATCGGGGTGAGCGAGGCAGCGAATACGCCAGCGGGTGTCGTGTCGTCGGTCATGACAGGGTCTCCGAATGTCTCTTGCGGTCTGGTTTTACGCCTCCGGCCCCCGTGACGCACTACCGGCGGCGGTTTTTCGCGCGCGGGGCTCCGAGCGGAGGAATTCCACTTTCGATCCGCCGGTTCAGTTCCGCCACGACATGCTCTTCGAGATCGTCCACATGATCCTCGTTCACGACCTTTCCGCGCACCGAAGCGCCCGAGCTGTGGACGCTCTCGGGGTCACCCGATACGAGCGGATGCCAGTCGAACAGCGGTTTTCCTTCGGCGAGAAGGCGATACGCGCAGGTCGCGGGCATCCAGCGAAGCCCGCCGATATTTCCGGGCGTCACCTTGACGCAATCGGGGACATTGCGGCGGCGGTTTGCATAATCGGTGCAGCGGCAGGTGTCATGGTCGAGATACCGGCACGCGACATCGGTCAGTGCGTAGTCGCCCGTGTCCGCATCCTCGAGCTTGAACAGGCAGCATTGTCCGCAT
>JAEPNS010000122.1:0-6155 GCA_017643325.1 Alphaproteobacteria bacterium
GAGATGGAGGGCACGCCCGCGCCGAAATTCCCGTCCGCCTTCATGAAGACCGTGTCGTCCCTGACCGGGTCCGGCAAACCCATCGTCGTGCCGCCCCAATGCCCCGACATGATCGACTACGAGGGCGAGTTCTGCTTCGTGTTCGGACGGACCTGCCACCGCGTCTCAGAGGACGAGGCGATGGACTATGTCGCCGGCTACACCATCGCCAACGACGTCTCGGCGCGCGACTGGGTGGGCGACGTGTTCACGGCCACCGAGCCCTTCCCGGCGATCCTTGCCTGGGAACGCAACGTGATGGGCAAGCAGCTGCCGACCTTCACGCCCTGCGGCCCGGTCATCACGACGGCCGACGAGATCGGGGACCCACACGACCTGCTGCTGGAATTCCGCCTCAACGGCGAGACCCTGCAGTCGACCCGCACGGACGACCTGATCTTCAACATCCCGCAGATCATCTCCTACTTTTCGCAATGGTACCGATTCGAGCCGGGCGATATCGTCACCACCGGCTCGCCCGCCGGGGTGGGCGTCGGGCGCGACCCGAAGGTTTTCATGAAGCCCGGCGATGTGGCCGAGGTCAGCCTTGAGGGCGTCGGCACGCTTTCGAATCCGGTCGTCGCCGGGTAAAACGCAATCGTACCGCTCCGCCGCCTGCGGGGCGCCCACAAGCCGAGCGGATCGCAGATGTCCAGACCCCTCGCCCTTCTCGCACTCGCCGCCGTGATCCTCGTGGCGTGCACGCACGGGCGCGAGTGGTCGACCTACCGAATCCGGATCGAGACGGAGCCCCGCGGCGCGGACTGCTTCTTCGAGCGCGACGGGGTGATCACCACGGCGCCGGAACCGACCCCCGTGGACGTGACGATGACGTCGATCGGCGAGGATGTCGGCATCGTGTGCACGAAGGAAGGCTACAAGGCCGCCTCGACGGCGATCACCGGCGGTTTCCTCGACAACCTTTTCCTCCGCTATAACCGGCACACGCCGCGCCGGCCGGAGACCACCGTCAACCTGACGCTGGTGCCGCTCGAGTCCGACGAGCAGTCCACTTCCACCCTGTCGACCGGCACCGGGTCCCAGCGCGGCTTCACGCTGCGCTAGCCCCGCGCGCAGGTTCCCTCCAGGAGGATCGGCTGGCCGACCGGCCGGCCGTTGACCTCGATGTCGGCCACCCGCACGCCGCCGGGCGCGATCTCGTACCGCGCGCGGAACCGGTTGCCGGCCCGGTAGTCGTCCGTCGCCACCGCGCCCAGCGCGCCGAGAAGCATGGCGTCGACCTCGCGCGGAAACACGCGGATCACGCGGCCGTCCGACAGGCCGTGCCGCTGCCGGATCGCGGCGGCGCGGTCCCGCTCGCGCGGCGGCAGGGCGCCGCGCGGCTGGCGCGCGTAGCCGCTCACCCGGTCGGGGTCCGGCTCCCAGGACCGGCCCCGCGGCCCGTCCGCCACGAACAGGCGGCCGTCCGGGCCGACGACGACGCTGCGCATGCCGAAGCAGGCCTCGAAGGTCTCGTAGAGGCGCGCACGCGCCCCGGACGCGGACGGCCAGGCGATCTCGATGTCCGGCCCCTGCCCGCGTTCGAGCAGCTTCAGCAGGGTGCGCCCCTCGCGCACCGTCTCCGCGTCCGGCGAGACCGGCGCGGGCGGAGGTATTGCCGCGACCGGGATCCGCTCCGGCAAGGTGGTGGCGGGTTCTAGCTCGGGCGCGGGCTCTGGAACCGGAGGCGCAAGCGCGCGCGCCGGCTCGCGAGTCGGGTTCGGCAAGGTGTCCGGTGGGGATTCGGCCTCGGGCGCGGCCGGAGGCTCGATCCCGGCCGGTGGCGCTGGAACGGGTGGCGGCGCGGGTCGCGGCACGGGCGCGGCGCGCACGACTTCGACAGGGCGTGCCGGAGGCGGCGGCAGGACCACCGGATCATGGAGGCCGGGCACCGGCTTCGGCGCCGCCTCCGGTACAACGCGCGGAAGCTCTTCCGGATCGGGGCGCGGCGGCAGTTCGGCGTCCGCCGTCTGCCGCCACACGATCGCCGACACGACGATCCAACCGAGCATCAGGGTGATCGCCAGCGATGCAGTCGCCGCGATCCGCTCGCCGCGCAGGCGCATCACCGCAGCGTCGCCTCCGCCGACATGAGCTCCATTTCCTCCGCCAGGCGTTCAAGGCGCAGCCGGCGCTCGGCCAGCGCCTCGCGCGCGCTTTCGCTCAGGCGTACGGCCGGGCGGACGGTCCGCTGCGGGGTCCCGAGCACCTCGGCGCGGCGCTTCGCGACGTCGGGCGCAAGACCCGGCGGCGGCGCTTCGGCCACCATCACCGGTCCGCTTGCAGGCGCAGGCGTTTCGGGTACCGGGGTTTTCTCCGCCGGCACCAGCGGCAGGATCTCCTCGGCCGGCGGCTCCGGCGGTGCGGGCGGCACGGGAGACGCCGCGACCGGCGCCACGGCAGTCGGCGCAGACACGGTCCCGGGCTCAGGCTCGGGCCGGGGCTCGGGCAGGGGCGCCAAGTCGTCGCCCAGCGCCGCCTCGACCGGCGCGGTGGTGCCTAGCAGCGCGGCCGGCAGTGCAGGCACGGCATCCGGCTTGCCCTCGAACAGGCCCTCGACCCGCTCGGCGATCTCCGACGGCCCGGGCATGTCGCCCGGCGCGCCGCCCTTGTCGAATACCAGGAACACGAGCGCCCCGGTCACAACGAGGTTGAAAAGGATGAATTTCATGGCTCTCTCCTTTCGCGCATGGCCAGGCACCGGCGGCCGTGGACCACGACCAGCGCCGCGCGCAGCAGCGCCGACAGCGGCAGCCCGATCACGGTGGTCATGAAGGCCAGGCTGAAGCTGGCCGTGAGGTTGCGGATCACGCCCTCGACGGTCTCCGGCGTGAGCCCCTGCCCGGCGAGGCTGCCGATCCCGAGGCTGATGCCGAAAAGCGTGTAGGTGAGCGCGAGGGTGGCGACACCGTTTGCCGCCTGGGTGCCGACGGCGAACCAGTGGTCGCGCAGGTCGCGGTCATCGTCGCACTCGTGCACGCGTACGACGCAGAAGGCCGTCGCGAACACCAGCGCGGCGAGCAGCGCCACGAACCCGACGCCCAGGACGTCGAAGGTCCAGGCCGCGGCCCGGGACAGGTCGACCGAGGCGAACAGCGCCAGCGCGGCGGCGGCGATGGCGAGGCCGCCGAGCACCATGCTGGCCGCCCGCGATCCCGCGCCGAGGCTGAGGACAAGTGCGCGCATCTACCGGCGCCCGGCCCGCGCGTTCATGATCGACTGGGTGGTCATGCCCATTTCGCTCAGCCAGTGGTCCGCGACGGTGCGGTTCTTCTCGACCGAAGCGTGGATCAGGAACGTGAGGTCGTAGTTGTCGAACGCCGCGCGGACCGCCGGGCGGTTCTGGCCGATCAGCGTCTCGTCGCGGATGACCATGCGCTCCAGATCGACGAGGCGCGTGCGCGCCACCTCGATCCGGCTGTGCCGGTCGTGGTTCTCGATGTCGCCGGAAAGCAGCGTCTCCAGCAGGATCGCGCGCTCGCGTTCCATGTTCTCGAGCGTTCCGGCGCTGGCCGCGCCGGCGTAGAGCAGCGCCGCAGCGGCGAGCGCATAGACGGTCAGGTTAAGGGTCACGCGTGCCATGGGGGCCTCCTTCAGCGTGTGGTGAACAGGTCGATCGACGAGGTGAGCTCGTCGTTGCGTTCGGCGCGGGCGGCGACCTCGGTCTCGCCCGTGCGCTCGGAGATGCCCTCGGCCAGCGCGAGCGCGTCGAGCGACACCAGCTTCGCCATGTGGCCGAGGATCATGCGCTCCTGGTCGACGATCGCGAGCTGGCCCTGGGCCTGCGCGACCAGCTGGCGCAGATATTCCTCGCGGGTGAAGGTCTGGCCGTCGATCGCCGGCGCCTGATTCATCGGGTGGGCGTTGATCGCGGCCACCAGCTGCTCGACCGCGCGGACGTTCTTCGCGTACTCGGCCGCGTAGCGGCTCTCGGACGTGACCGCGGTCTGCAGCAGGCGCGCATCGACCTTGCTCATGCTCGATTCGAACCGCTCGCGCGCCGCCGTCTGGTTGGCGACGATCGCCGCCTGCTGGGGCGTCGTGGCGCGGCGCTTGCGGGTCATGCGGTCGAGCAGGCCCTCGAACAGCGCGAGCTTCTTTTCCGCCCGCTGGCGGCGCAGCTCCTGCTTTTCCTCCATCAGGCGCAGGAAGTTGCGCTTCTCGTTGAGGAACTCGTGCTGCAGCTCGATCCGCAGCTCCGGGTTGCCGGCCTGCTGCGCGGCGCGCTGCAGATCGCCCAGGGTCGCGCGCTTGAGCGCGACCTGCTCGTCGAGCGCCGCCATCCGCTCGGCCATCGCGGACCGGGCGAAGTCGTTGTCGACGGCCCGGCGCAAGTGGTCGCCCGGCAGTTTCATCAGCCGCTCGCTGACCT
This sequence comes from Alphaproteobacteria bacterium, assembly GCA_017643325.1. Lineage (GTDB taxonomy): Bacteria > Pseudomonadota > Alphaproteobacteria > UBA6615 > UBA6615 > JABJAG01. Next base: position 4,412 of record JAEPNS010000122.1, read on the forward strand.
CCGGCGACCAGTCGGCCGCGCCCTGCGCCAGCGCAGGCGCGCCCGCCTGAAGCATCACGGCGATCAGCGCCGCGCCGCCGGCAAGCCGGACCAGGTTGCCCATGTCTGTTTTCGCTCGGACCATCGTCCCTCTCCTCTCTCCGGTGCGCGACCGGACTACTTGTCTTTCCAGTGGTTCATGCGGCGCATTTCGCGCTTCACGGTGTCGTTGACGTTGGCGGCGGCGAAGGTGCCGAAGCTCATCGGCTCGCTGCGGCCGAGCAGCAGCTCGGTCGTCTCGATGAAGGACGAGCCGTCGCCGAAGTAGAGATCGCTGCCCGAATGGCTCGCCTTGAAGGCGTCGAAGCGCCGGCGCGCCTGCTCGACATCGCCGCCCTTGAAGTAGTTGGTGACGGCCAGCGCATCGACGCGCATCCGCTCGGTCTGCGGGATCGCGCTCGCGGCGTCCCCGAGGTCCGCCGTGCAGCCCGACAGCACCCGCGCCGAGGTAATGAAGGCACCGGTCGAGCCGCGGCTGCGCGCCTGGGAATCGAGCATCAGCCCCTCGTCGCGGCAGGCCTCGAAGGCCTGGATCTTCTGCATCTGCTGGAAGCGCGATTCACGGAACGATACGTCGTTCACGGGCGCGCTGGTCTTGCTGTTCATGCCGCACGCCGCGAGCACGACCATCGCGCCGGCGAGCAGCCCTACGCGCCGGAGCGCGCTGCGGGACGGGTGGGAGGAAGGTCGGGACATGTCGGGGGTCTCCTTGTATTCGGCGTTCAGGGGGTTCGGCGTTCAGACGTCGCCGCGCGCGAGGCGCTGGCGGTACATGGCTTCGAGCTGGTGGACGCGGTCGACGTAGCGCCGGGTCGCCGGGATCACCCGGGCGTCGGGCAGGCGTCCGACCCGCGAGCCGCCGTTGTAGTAGGACAGCGCGAGGTCGGTCCGGCCGTCGTAGCGGCGGATCAGGCGGTTGAGGAAATGCAGTCCGATGCGGACATTGGTCCGGGGGTCCCAGAGCATGTCGGCGGCGATGCCGTACTCGCCCCACGCGGTCGCGGGCATGATCTGCATTACCCCGCGCGCGCCCTTGTGGCTCAGCGCGCGGGGGTTGAAGCTCGATTCCGCATGGGCGACCGCGAGCGCGAGGGCGGGCGACACGCCGAGGTCATGCGCCTCGCGAACAACGAGCTTCTTCACGTCCTTGCGCCGGTGCGGGCGGCTGACGGCGGCCGGTGCCGGCGCGGCGCAGGCCGACAGCGCGCCCGCCGCCCCGAGGCCGCCGAGGAAAACACGGCGGTTCATGGGGTTCCTCCTGTGGTCGTACCCGACAGGCGCCGCATCCAGCGGGCGTCGAGCGTGGTAACGACGAGATCCGCGTTCGCGAAGCTGCGCCGCGCCTCGGCGACCTGGGCGAAGGTCAGGTCCGGCGCGACGGCCAGCACGACGCGGCCGTCGCCCGTCGCGGAGATTTCCGCAGGATCGACCGGTATGAGCTGCGCGTCGGTGAAACGGCGCCCGTCGAAGATGATGATGATGTCGTCGTTGCCCGCGGTGGTCCTGGCAGCGCTGTCGGGCGCGGCAGCGACAACGGGCACGGCCTCGAAGGACAGCGCGTCGCGCTCTCCGCCGCCCATCGAGATGAGCGTCAGCACCATGATCGAGAAGAAGCCCATGGCCAGCGCCAGCGCGACCTCGGTCATCGCGTTGTCCTGCGACGCCGACGCGGCGAGCGGGTGTTCGGCGAGGCGCGTCATCGCAT
>JAEPNS010000122.1:6165-8548 GCA_017643325.1 Alphaproteobacteria bacterium
CCGCCGCATGTTCTCGACGACGGCCCAGGTCATCCGGCCGTTGACCGGAAGCGCCGAGTCCGCCTGGTAGGCGCGCAGCGCCGCGCGCGTTTCCGCCGTGATCCGGCCGTCCACGGGACCCGGCGCGTAGCCGAGTTCGTCGAGCAGCCGCTCGGCCTCGTGCACCGTCTGCCGGTAGCCCGTGGGCGCGGGGTCGGGGAGACCGCCGTCGCGCGCGGCGACGGTCGTGACACGCGGTGCGTCGAGGGAGACGGGCGCGGCGCTCGCGAGCAGCACGCCCGTGTCCATCGCCAGCGCCTTGTAGACGACGCTGTCGCCGCGCGGCGTGTTGCGCACGGTGCCGACCACGAGGATGTCCGGGCGCAGGTTGGCCCGCAGGTCGCGCACCCGCGCCTCGTGTTCGTCGGCTGTCCCCGACGTGGCGCCGATCTCGTCGATCAGCTGCGGGACCGCCTCGTTGGCGACAAAGCGCACCCGGCCGCCGGCGCGGCGCTGGAGCGCAGCGAGCAGCAGGTCGTTGGCATGGCGCGCGTCGGTGGCGCGCGGCGCGTCGTCGGCAACGGCCCGGATGGCCAGCGTCGGCTTGTCGTAGGCGCCGCCCGCCGGCACGTCGGCGAGACTGGCGTCGTTCAGGCCCTGCAGGATGTCCGCGGCGGCCGCCTCGACCGCCCCCGCGGAGGCGCCCGCGGCGGCTGGCCCGGCTGGGAGCGAAACCGCTATCCAGGCCAGCGCCGCGAGCGCAAGGGTCAACCGGTGGGGAAATCCGGCCATGACCCTTATCCCTGTACCGGCTGCCAGCGGCCGTCGGACGAACGGCAGGCAGTCCCGGTGACCTCTTCCTCGTAGCCGTCGATGAAGACCCAGGTCTTGTATTCACGGCAGTCGAGGTTTGCCGCCGAACGGTAGGTCCGCGTCGGCGTCACGGCGTACTGGCTGCCGGTGTCCGGGTTGCGCCAGGCAACCGTCTGCCCGGTCGGCGCGCGTTCGAGCGCGTTGTGCACCTGGCGGCGGTCGGCCTCCTCCATGCTCTGGCCGATCTCGTGGCCGAGGATCCCGCCGATCGCGGCGCCGCCGAGAATGGCGGCGGTGTTGCCGCTGCCCTTGCCGATCTGGGTGCCGACCGCCGCGCCCAGCAGCGCGCCGATGATCGTGCCGCCCGTCGACTTGTCGACCGAGCCGAAGTTGTAGCTGTGGTTGTGCACCTCGCGGTGACGGTGCACATGCCGGCGCGGCGGCTCGTAGCGATGGATGTGCACCGTGCGCTCGGTGTGGATGACCCGGCGCGGGCCGTGGCCGTGATGGCGGTGGCCGTGCTTCCAGCGCCTGGCGTGGTGCCTGCGGGGTCCGTGATAGCGCCGGACCTCGCGGCGCTCGACATAGCGCTCGACAGGGCCACGGTCGTAGCCCTTGCCCCAGCGGCCGTGGTCGGCCTGCGCCGGCGCGGCGGCCCCCGCCACGGCGACGAGCGCCGCGGCGGCCAGGGCCAGACGTTTCAGGGGAAAAATCATCGAATTGTCCTCCTGCCCAAACAGGTGTGGGTCGTGTGCGGTGGTTAGCGGGTGGCGTCGGCAGACAAGCCGCCGAGCACGATCAGGCCGAACAGTTTCGCCAGCGCCTCGCGCTTGCGATCGGCCTCGCTCTTGTGGTCATCGCGATCGGACACGGCGTGGTAGCCGCGCGGTGCGCGGAGTTTCACGTCGATCCTGTCGATGAAGGCACGGCCGCGCACGTCGAGCTGCAGGCGGCGCAGATCACGGCCGAGCGTGCGGTCGTCGTCGGGCGTCAGGCGCAGCACCCGCCCCTCGCGCGGCCGCGCGCGGTCCACCACCTCGCCGTTGGCGACAAGCGCCAGCGGACCGCGGCTGCGGTGCGGGCGCAGGACCACCGTCACCTCACGGACCTTGTAGCCGCGATAGGCGCCGTCGAGTTCGAGCAGGCGGCGCAGCGGGATCGTCTCGTGCGCGTAGCGGCGGTGCAGGCGGACCGACACGATCTCCATTCGGCCGCGGCGATACCCGCGATCATGGTCGCGGTGATACCCGCCACGACGTTCGTAGTGATCGCTGTGCGCATGCCGTTCGACATGATTGCGCGATCCGCCATGGTCGCGGTCGCGCTTGTTGTCAGCCTGGGCACCGCCGGCGCCGAGGCCGATCGCGAGGCTCAATGCTGCTGCTGCAATCGTGAACTTTCGCATCTCTCATCTCCTGTGTCGGGCCATGGGTGGCTCCGGTGACGGGAAATGTGCGGCGGCGGCGTTTTCGATTGCATGCGAGCGCCGTTATAAATTTGTAAGAAGTTTGAACAGCGCCTAACGCGACGACCGTTTACCCTTTATCCGCTCCGGCGTTAGGTTGACGCCCGATGCGACGTATCTTCACCA
>JAEPNS010000122.1:8558-8790 GCA_017643325.1 Alphaproteobacteria bacterium
CTTGGCCCTCGGCGCGATCGCGCCTGCGATTCCCGGTGCCGTGCCCGACGCGGGCGCGCAATCGCGCAACGGCGACATTTCCGGCGCGCTCGACCGGCTCGGGAACAACCCGCGCTACCGCGGCGAGATCATCGGCACGCAGATCCGCCAGACCGCCCGCGGCCCTTTGTTCGAGGTCCAGGTGCTCCGGCGCGACGACAGCGTGATTGTGGTGTACATCGATCCGCGGACC
>JAEPNS010000123.1:0-3622 GCA_017643325.1 Alphaproteobacteria bacterium
TGGAAAACGATCCGCGGCCACGCGCGGCGGGCGGACAGTTCGCCCGCCGCACCCTTCCGCCAGGGCCGGATCATGGGCGGCACCTCGTCGATCAACGGCATGGTCGCCCTGCGCGGCATGCCCGACGACTACGACGAGTGGGCCGCGATGGGCGCCAGCGGCTGGGACTGGGACGCCGTCCTGCCCCACTTCCGCACGCTGGAAGAGGACACCGACGAGACGGGCGACGCCCACGGGCGGGACGGCCCGATCCCGATCCGCCGGGTCCCGCGCGACCAGTGGCCGCCCTTCGTCGACGGGGTGGCGAACTGGGCCGGGAACCGCCAGCTGCCCGATACGCTCGACCTCAACGCCGATTTCCGCGAGGGCGTCGGCGCGCTGCCGCTGAGCCGGTTCGCGGACAAGCGCGCCTCGACCGCGATCTGCTACCTCGACGCCGCGACCCGTGCGCGCGACAACCTGACGATCGTGACGGACGCGACCGTCGACCGGCTGGTCCTCGACGGCACGCGCGTGGCCGGCGTGGACGCCACCGTCGGCGGTGCCCCGCGTGCGTTCCGCGCCGGGGAGACGATCCTGTGCGCGGGCGCGCTCCAGTCCCCGGCGATGCTGCTGCGCGCCGGGATCGGGCCCGCCGCCGACCTCGGCGGGCTCGGGATCCCCGTCGTCGCGGACCGGCCCGGCGTCGGCGCCAACCTGCAGAACCACCAGGTCGTCTACGTCGTCGCGCAGCTGCGCCGCGACGCCGCCCAGCCCGCGGCGCTGAAATCCCACTCGATCGCGACGCTGCGCTACTCGTCGGGCGTCCCGGGCACGGGCCCGCTCGACATGAGCGTGTCGATCAGCAGCAAGATCGGCTGGCACGCGCTCGGGCGGCGGATCGGCGCGCTGGTGCCCACAGTCCTGAAACCCGGCTCGCGCGGCCGGGTCAGTCTCCACGACAGCGATCCGGCCACGCCGGCGCGGATCGAGTTCAACTACCTCAGCGACGAACGCGACCGCGCGAGCCTGACCGACGGCGTGCGGCGAGTGGTCGACATGCTGATGTCGGACGAGCTGCGCCCGCTCTGGCACTGGGCGGTCCCGGTCTCGCGGCCGAACCAGATGCGCGCGCTCAACGACATCACGCCCTACAACACGTGGCGGGCGAAGGTCCTCGCGGGCCTGTTCGACACCGTCCCGGCGGTCGGCCGGCCGGCGCTGGCGTCCCTGTCGGAGCCGGGCGCGGACGTCGAGAGCCTGTCGCGGGACCCGGAGGCGCTGGCGGAGATCGTGGAAAAATCCGTCGCCGGCGTGTTCCACCCGGGCTGCACCTGCCGGATGGGCGCGGCCGACGATCCCGGCGCCGTCACCGATCCGCAGGGCCGGGTCTACGGCGTCGACGGCCTGCGCGTGGTCGACGCCTCGCTGATGCCGACCCTGCCGCGCGGCAACACGAACATCCCGACGATCATGATGGCCGAGAAGATCGCGGCGGAGATGACGCAGGCGTAACCCGCCTGTGACCCCGGTCACTGCCCCCTGCAACCTCGCCGCTATGGTATCGTTTCAGAGGAAACGGAGGGCCGCATGACATTCAGACATCGCAAGGGCCTGGCCGCGACCGTCGTGCTTCTGCTCGCTGCGGCAGGCGCCGGTCTCGCGAACCAGGTTGCACCCGCGGAGGCCCAGGGCATCCAGCTCCCGACCCTGCGCGTGCAGACGGACCGGATCACCCGCGGCATCCAGACCAACATCCGCCTGGCCCGAAACGCCCGGCTGGTGATCAAGCCCGGCGAGGCGATCGCGGTCCACTCGCTCGCGCTCAGCTCGCCGCGCTTCCTCGTGACGGGGCTGGGCAATGGCTCGGTGCGGATCTGGGACCTGGAGTTCGGCCGCGAGGCCGCGAAGATCCAGGCCCATGACGGTACGATCGCCGACCTGGCGATCGGCGCGCGCGACACCTTCCTCGCCACCGGCGGCGAGGACGGGCGCGCGCGGGTCTGGCAGCTGTCCAACGGCCGCGAGATCGCGTCCTTCGACGCCCATCCCGGCGGCGTTGCCGGCGTCGCCCTCGACGAGGCGGGGCAGCACCTGATCACCGCCGGTGCGGACGGGCGGATCGGCATCTGGGACATCGCCGCAAAGTCCCGCCGCGCGGACCTGTCGGGCCATGTCGGGGCGGTCACGTCGATGGCGCGGTCGAACGACGGCAACACCCTCGTCACCGGCGGCGCCGATGGCTCGGTGCGGACGTGGGACATCGCGAACGCCCGCGCGCTGCAGACCTACACCGGCCATGATTCGGCGGTCGGCGCGATCGCGCTGGACGAGACCGGGAACCTGATCGTCAGCACCGATGCCGACGGAGACATCATCGTGCGGGACCGGCGGGACGGCGGGCAACGCCAGTCCTTCCGCGGCAGCTCCACCCCGCTGACAGTCGCGGTCAACGCCCGGCGGAACTTCGTGGGCGTGGGCAGCGAGGATGCGGTGGTGCGGCTCTACGATCTGTCCACCGGCGAGGAGACGCGCGCGTTCCGCGGCCATGGCGGCGCGGTCCGGCACCTGGCCTTCGAGCCCACCAACCAGTTCCTGCACACCGCAAGCGTCGATGGCACGTCGCGCGTGTGGGACCTGCCGACCGGCGAGCAGCTCGCGCAGGTGATTTCGACCAATTCGGGCTGGGTGGTCGCCGATTCGACCGGCGCCTATGACGGCTCGCCCGGCGGCATAAATTCGGTGCAGTGGCAGACCAGCGAGGGCAGCTTCGAGCTCGACCAGCGCATCCAGCAGGACTACCAGCCCGGCGTCCTGTCGCGGCTGGTCGACGAGGGCGCCGACGCGGTGCGCGGACGCGACGACCTGTCGGAAGGATTTCCGGTCCCCCCCAATGTGGAGATATCCGACAACGGCACGACCACACTCGACGGCCGTCCCGCCATCGACCTCACGGTCACGGCGAAGAACGACGACAGCGGCGGCGTCAGCGAGCTTCGGCTCTACCACAACGGCAAGATCGTCGGGCCGGAGACCGCGGGTGTCGAGCTCGTCGACCGGGAAACCGAACCTGCAAAGCACGAGATGCGCCTGAAGGTGCCGCTGATCGCCGGGCGCAACGTGTTCCAGGCGATCGCGCTCAACAAGGCACAGGTGGAAAGCAGGCCCGCCACCTTCACCGCCAGCCAGTCCGAGGGCGGCGGCAGCGGGACCCTGCACCTCGTCGTGGTGGGCATCGACACCTACCGGAACCCGTCGCTCAACCTGAACTACGGCGTGCTCGACGGACGCGGCGTCGCCGAGTTCTTCAAGGACGTGCGGCGCGGCCCGTTCGGCCAGGTGCGCGTGCACGAGATCTACAACCAGGCCGCCACCCGCGAGGGAATCCATCGCGTGTTCGACCTGGTCCGCGACACGAAGCCCGAGGATGCGGTCATCGTGTATCTGGCCGGCCACGGGGAGGCCGTGGACCGGGACTGGTTTTTCCTGCCCCACGAGGTCACGGACACGAGCGACGAACAGCAGCTCCGCAATGCCGGATTCTCCTCGGCGGACCTCAAGGATCGCGCGCTGCAGATCGGTGCGCGCAACGTGCTGGTGATGATCGACACGTGCAAGTCAGGCGCTGCGCTGGAGGCGTTCC
>JAEPNS010000123.1:3632-8708 GCA_017643325.1 Alphaproteobacteria bacterium
GCGTCTGCTGTCGCGCACGTCGGGTGTTCACGTGATCGCGTCCGCCGACAACGCGCAGCTCGCGACGGAATTGTCGAATCTCGGCCACGGGATTTTCACCTTCGCGGCGCTGGTCGGCCTGCGTGGCGCAGCCGACGCAGGCACACGCGACGGTCGTGTCACCGTCAGCGAGCTGGCCGAATATGTCCGCAAGCGCGTCGCGTCATTGGCCCGCGAAAATAACACGCGTCGCCAGGAGCCGGTGGCCTTGCAGGTGGGACAGGATTTCCCGATCGCCCGCGTAACGGGCGGCTGAAGGGACCTTTTCGGGGCGTGTCCTAAAGCGCGGCGAGCAACGCGCGCGCCTGCAGTTCGCAGCCGCTTCGCACGAGCCACGCCGCCCGCAGGCCCGGGTTCGTCAGCCCGGCCGGCGCCTTGTGCAGCACGATGCTGGATTCCTGCGCCCCGAAGGTGAGCGTGAACGCCTGCTTCGGCGCATTCGGAAAATTCGGCGGCAGCGGCAGCCGGTCCTGGCCCGCGGCGAATTGCTGGCGGCCCTGCCAGGAGCCGTCCGCGGCCCGCAGGACGACAGGCGCCTGCGTCGCGGAGTCCACGCGCCAAAGGAAGGTCGGGCTGCCGCCCAGGACACAGAAATCGCCGGATGCGTCGACCGGGATCGCATAGGCGCTGGGCACCGCTTCGCCGGCCCCGCCCGCGCGTGTGACACCGAGCGTCGTATCGGTCGTCCCGCCGGTGCTGAAGAGCTGGGCCAGCGCGCCGACGACGTTGGTATCCCCCGAAGCGGCACCGCCGCCCGATGAACCGGGTGCGCCCTTGTACGGCCCCTTGAGCTGGACCGGCGTACCGTCCTCCCCGATCAGCGTGAGGCTGGCGCCGGCCGGCAGGTCGATCTGCGACCCGCTGTCGACAACGTCGCCCGGCTTGAGGTCCGCGCCCGAGACGTCGATCACGACGAGCTGTGCGGCAAGCGCCCCGTGGGCGGAGAACAGGAGCGCACCCGCGAGGAGCACGCCCGGTATACGGCGAGTCAGCATGTCCCAATCCCTTTTCCGGCCGCATCGTAGCGCATCGGGCGCCTCACGACCACGGGCGGGGCCATGGCGAGACCCGGGAAGGTCCCGGGACGCCTACTCGGCCGGACCGAACGCCCAGCGCAGGTTCACCGCGATCACGGAGCTCGTGACCTTGGTGCGCGCGAAACTGCGGGTGAACTCAAGGTTTCCGCTCAGCTTCGCGCCGGAGAAGAAGTCGACGCCGAGCGAGAACTGGCCTTCGTGCTGGTCGTTGGGATGCTCGGCCTGGCCGGCGCCCACCGCAATGTTGCTGGACTGGGTCTCGAACAGCATGCGCAGCCCCGTATAGGGGTGGAAGACCCATCCGTCCGCAATGTCGAACAGGCTGTAGCCCACGCGCCCGCTAAGCTGAACCTGCCCGAGGGGGTTGGAGTTGCTTGCGACCCCGTTGCCGTTCGATTCGGTGAAGCCGTTGATCTTCTCGAAGGCATAGGTGTAGCCGAGCTGTCCGGCGAGCAGCATGTTGTCCACGGCCGGCACGTCGGTGACGTAGTTGGCGCTCACCTGCGCGAAGTAGCGATGGAAGTCCGAATCGCTGGTGATCGCCGCCCCGCGCACCTGATCGAGGTCGCCGCGCGTGTAGCCGAGGATGCCGTCGAAGCTCCACTGGTCGTCGAGCCGATAGCTTGCATAGGGCGAAATGGTCTTGCCGCGCGTGGTGATGGTGCCGCCGTTGAACTGGGTCGCGAACTCCCCGCGCTCGAGGCCGAACGCCACGCCCGCGAGGATTTCCGGCTCAACCTGGTAGTCGAGGCCGACGAGGTAGGTCCGGATATCGCCGTCGAACCGTGTCGGAATGTGGTTGTCCTCGATGTCGGTGTCCGAGAAGTTGACCCAGCCCGCCATGCGGTCGATCTCGTCACCCGCCGCCGCGCCGCGTTGCCCGCGCGCATCGTCCGGAAGCTCGACCGTGAGGATCGCGCCCCCCAGGTTGCCGCCAAACCGGCTGATCTGCCGGCCGACAAACCCGACGAATGTCGTCACCGCGGTCCTGCCGATCTGCGAATCGACGACGTCCGAACCGGGCTGGTTCTCGGTCTGGCCCGGTGACGCCCATGCAGGCCCCGGGGCCTGCGTGAGAATGACGGGTATCGCGACGGCTGCCGCAAACGCGATGCGTTGAATCACCATGATCGATTGCCCCTTGCGCCTCGAAGGGCGCGCCCCTTTTTTTGCTGCAAAGCAGCAACCCTGAGGCGTTGGGTACCACATGAGTAACTGACGTCAAGTTTGATCTGTGCCGTTCGGCCAAGGATCGTCCGTGATCGTCACTCCCCCGAAGGACCGAAAGCCCAGCGCAGGTTCACGGAAATCACCGAACTTTCGAACTTGCTGCGGGCAAAGCTTCGCAGGAATTCGATATTCCCGCTGAGCTTCGAGCCCGAGAAGAAGTCGAGTCCCAGCGAAACCTGGACCTCGTCATTGTCGTTCGGGTGCTCGGCCTGACCGGGGCCTACCGAGACCCGGCTCGACTGGATCTCGTGCAGATAGCGCAGGCCTCCATAGGGGTGGAACACCCAGCCGTCCGCGATATCGAACAGGCTGTATCCCGCGCGCGCGCCCAGCTGGACCTGACCCAGCGGATTGCGGTTGGCAGCGACCAGGTTGCCGTTCGATTCCGTGAACCCGTCGATCTTCTCGAACGCGTAGGTGTACCCTGCCTGGCCGGCGAGAAGCAGGTTGTCGACCACGTCGAGACCGGTGACGTAGTTTGCGTTGGCCTGGGCAAACCAGCGCCGGAAATCCGTCTCGCTCCGGATCCCCGCCCCGCGCACCTGGTCGATGTCGCCGCGGGTGTGCCCGAGAATCGCATCGAAGCTCCATCTCTCGTCGAGCCTGTAGCTGGCATAGGGCGACACCGTCACGCCCCGAGTCGTCACCGTCCCGCCGTTGAACCGGGTGTCGATTTCACCACGTTCGAGGCCGAATGCCAGCCCTGCGAGAATCCGGTCGTCGAGCTGATAGTCGACCCCAAGGAGATAGTTTCGAAGGTCGCCCTCGTAGAGGGTCGCGGGGACGTCTTCCTCGATGTCCGTGTCGGAGAAGTTGACCCAGCCCGCCGCCCGGTCGAGTCCGCCGCCAGCCGCCGCCCCGCGCTGATCGCGCGCGCCTTGCGCGAGGTCGGCGGTGAGGATGGCACCGCCCAGGTTCCCGCCATTGCGGGCAAGCTGCCGGCTCACGAAACCCGTGAAGCCCGTGACCGATGTCCTGAGAAGTTGGGGATCGATGACGGTCGAGCCCGGCTGGTTGCCGGTCTGCTCGCTGGAACTGTTGCCGCCGCCGCCAACATTCACCTGGGACCAGGCGTCCGGCGCAGCGGCCGCAAAAAACGCCCACGCGAGACCCGCGTACATCCAAACGCGCGCATATGTGGTGAAACGCATGAGTTCTTCTGCACCGCGCCGTTGCCGGCGCCGGTGGCCCTCAAAAGCCCTCGCCCCGGGAGATAGTTATCACGGCGACCGAGCCGCCCAAAGGGTCCATGAACCAAATGCGGTCTTTTCCGACATGCCGTTACAAGCCGCGCGACCCTATCCCTACGGAGTGTATCCGCCGCGGTCACCGCGCCGGTAGATGATCCAGTAGACAAGCCCGACGAGCAGGCTGCCGCCGAGAATGTTCCCCAACGTGACCGGCACGAGGTTGTGCATGGCCGCCTCGAAGCCGAGGTCCGCGCCCGACAGTGCGGCCAGCGGCAGGAAGAACAGGTTGGCGATGCTGTGTTCGAAGCCGAGCGCGACGAAGGCGGTGATCGGGAAGACGATGGCCAGGATCTTCCCCGATACGGTGTGCGCCGCGAAGCTGAGCCAAACGGCGAGACAGACAAGCGTGTTGCAGAGCACCCCGCGCACGAAGGCCTCGTGGGCCGGAATCCCCGCCTTTGCGGTCCCGATGGCGGCGGCATAGGCCCCGAGCGCACCGCCGTCGGCGTCCAGGACCCCGGACATGTGGATCATGACGGCCGTCGCCACCGCGCCGACGGCGTTGCCGGCGAAGACGACGGCCCAGTTCCGCATTAGTTCGAGGAACCCGACACGCCCGTCGCACAGCGCCATCACGCTCAGGTTGTTGCCGGTGAACAGCTCCGCACCGGCGATCACGACCAGCACGAGGCCGAGCGAGAACGCGACGCCGCCCAGCAGCCGCGTCACGCCGAAGCCGAGCGTCGAGCCATGGGTCGCGACGATGAATAGCGCCGCGCCGAATGCGATGAACGCACCGGCGAGGATCGACAGCGTGAGCATCGACACGAAGGGCAGCCGGACCTTGCTCACCCCCGCCGCGCCGATCCGCGCCGCGATGGCGGCCGGCGCATAGGCGTCGTGCAGCCCCGCGGCGTCTTGCGCCGGTGCTTCGGCGTCCGTTCGATCAGGCTGGGCCATCGGCCGGTCCCCGCTATCCGTGCGAACACGCCTTCTTGTATGGCGTATGCTGGGCGCGCCGTTTGACCGAGGTCAACCGAACGGCGCGGCACATTCTCTTGACTGGGCGGGCATGCTTCCGGAAACGACCATGGATCGCGGCGAGACCGCCAGACGCCGGCCGGCGGGACCGGAGGACGGCGCCTGATGGCCCCGCCCGCTCCCCGGACGGCGGCCGGCGCCATCCTGGCCTGGCTCGACGAGGTCGTGCTCGGCATTGCGCGCCATTTCCGGTGGTCCTACGTCCCGCCGCTCATGGTCTATCTTGCGGCGGGCGTCTCGGGCCTCACGGCGATCGTCGGCACCTTCTTCGTGAAGGAATATCTCGGGCTGTCCGCATCCTTCCTCGCGGGCCTTGCCTTCTGGGCGGGCATCCCGTGGGTCCTGAAGATGCCGCTCGGGCATCTGGTCGACCTGATCTGGCGCTGGAAGTCCCTGCTCGTCTATTTCGGCGGCGCGCTGATCGCGACGAGCCTCGGCATCATGTACGCGCTGATCGCCCACACGGCAGCGATGGCGGCGATCCTCGACATCGAGGCCTGGTATGTCCTGAGCGTCCTCCTCGCGCCGGTCGGCTACGT
>JAEPNS010000124.1 GCA_017643325.1 Alphaproteobacteria bacterium
CCGCACCGTGCACGACCTCAACGCCGATCCGGTGCTGCCCTATTCGGACGCCAGCTTCGATGCCTGCCTGGTCGCCCTGTCGATCCAGTACCTGACGCGGCCCGTCGAGGTCTTCACGGAGATCGCGCGCGTTCTCAAGCCATACGGTGTGTGCATCGTGTCCTTCTCGAACCGCTGCTTCCCGACCAAGGCCGTCGCGATCTGGGATGCGCTCGACGATTCCGGCCATGTCGGGCTGGTCGTGACCTATTTCCGCAAGACGGGATGCTTCGAGGAGCCCACCTTCGCGGACCTGTCGCCCGCGCCCGGGCGCAGCGACCCGCTCTATATCGTGCATGCACGGCGTCGAATGCCCGACTGAGCCCTCATCCTGAGCTTGTCGAAGGACGAGGGCGCGATCCTCATGCTTCGACAAGCTCAGCATGAGGATCAATTCGGCGGCGGGGAGGCTTAGCCTTCTTTCCCGTTGAACGCCTTCATGAGGAACGCGCCGACCGCGTCGTTCGAGCGCGCGCGTACGGCATCGTCGCGGCCGATCAGGTAGCCCTCGCTTTCCACGCAGGCGCCGAGAATCACCTTGCGCAGGAACGGGCCGGACATCGGCAGGAAGGTGAAGGTGTCGCGCACGACACCGGACTCGTTCACGTTGAAGGCGCACGGCGCCAGGTTGCGCCCGATCATGCGGGGCCCGCCGAACCGGCCGTCCCACTGGTGGTAGGCATCCTCGTAGACGACGAACTCCGCCTCCGCACCGCCTTCGCGCAAATCCTCCACCACCTCGTTGCAGCGCTCCGGGTCGACGATCGCGTCCTTCGCGCCGGCGAGCAGCAGCACCGGCGCGCCCGTCGCGGTCTTGTCGTCGAAGCGCGCGAGGCACGGCCCGTAGAAGGAGATGTGCGCGGCGAATCGCAGGCCGTCCGGGCTCAGGGTGGCGGCGGTCTGCTCGAACGCGGCAAGCATCGTCGACATGCCGCCGTAGGAGAAGCCCATCAGCGCGACCCGCTCGCCATCCACTTGAGGAAGGGAATCGAGATAGCGCAGGCCGGCATAGGCGTCTGCGATCACCATCGTCTCGGTGATGTTCAGAAGCCGGTCGATGAAGCCGCTCGCCCTGTCCCGCCGTGCGCCGAACGCGTCGACCACCAGTGCGGCCACGCCCATCTCGGCGAACTGCGCGCCATAGGTGAGCTCGCGCGCGCTCAGCACGCCCGCGGCGCCGTGGAGCAGCACGACCGCGGGCGCGGGCCTGTCCGCGCTGGCGCCGTCCGGCAGAAAGAGCGCGGCGCGCGCCTCGGTCGGCGGGTCGAGTTCGTCGCTCTTGCCAACCTCCCACAGGGTGAACGGGCTGTGGCTCGGGTAGGTCACGGATGTCCCGCCCGCGACGGAGATCGCGGTGTGGTCCGGCCATTCGGATAGGTCCACATCGCCCGCCCGGGCGGCGGTGGCGAGGAGGGTGACGGCGGCGAGGGCGGCCAGATGCAGTCGGAACATGACGGATGCGCGTTCGGGGTCGGGGACGTCAGACTGGTCAGTTGATATAAAGCTCGAAAGGGCGGCGTCCAGACCGCCTGCATCAACTTGTCGGGAGGCGTTTGCGATGGCGCTGGAGCTTTACCACTCGGATCATTCTACGTGCAGCCAGAAGGTGCGGATCTGCCTGGCCGAGAAGGGCCTCGACTGGGAAAGCCACGTGCTTCACTTCGCGTCGGGTGACCACCTGACGCCGGAATACCTGAAACTCAATCCCAACGGCGTGGTGCCGACCCTTGTTCATGACGGCGAGCCGGTCATTGAATCCTCGGCCATCGTCGAGTATCTCGACGAGATCCACCCTGAACCCTCGCTGGTGCCCGCCGACCCGCTCGGCCGGGCGCGGCTTCGGGCCTGGATGCGCTACATGGAGGAGGTGCCCACGACCGCCGTGCGGGTTCCGTCCTTCAACAAGGTGTTCCGTCCGCTGCGCTACGAGAACGCCAGCAAGGAGGAGTTCGAGGCGCGGATCGAGAAGATGCCGCTGCGCAAGGCCTTCTACCGGCGGATGGGCCAGGTGGACGGGTTCGGCGCGGCGGAGGTCGACAACGCGCTTGCCCAGATCCGCCAGACCGCCGAGCGCATCGACACCGCCGTGCGCGAGACCGGCGGCCCGTGGATCCTGGGCGCACAGTACACGCTGATCGACGTCACGCTGACGCCGCTGCTCCAGCGCATGGACGATATGGGCTACGGCCACCTCTGGGAGGACCTGCCGGAGATGCTCGGCTGGTTCGACCGGGTCCGCGCGCGCCCGTCCTTCGCGACAGCCTTCTACGCCAACACCAACCTGTCCGAGAAATACCGGCAGTTCTTCGGGACGGAGACCGACGATGACAATTGAACTCTACCAGGCGCCCCAGTCCACCTGCAGCCAGAAGGTGCGCCTCACGCTGGCCGAGAAGGGCATGCCGGAGATGAACAAGGACTGGATCGAGCGCGATGTCGACCTCGGCAAGTTCGAGCAGCTCGAGCCGGACTACCTGAAGCTCAACCCCAACGGCGTCGTGCCGACCTTCGTGCACGACGGCACCGTCCTGATCGAGTCGTCTGCGATCATGGAATACCTCGAGGAGGTGTTCCCCGACCCGCCGCTGGCGCCGTCCGACCCGGTCGAGCGGGCGCGCATGCGGGCCTGGATGCGCTACATCGACGAGGTGCCGACGGTGGCCGTGCGGGTGCCGACCTTCGCCAACATGCTGGCACCCATGCGGTTCGCGAAGTCGAGCGACGCGGAGTTTGCCGACCACGCCGAGCGGCTGCCGCTGCGCAAGCAGTTCTACCAGCGCATGTCCCAGAAGGGGTTCGGCAAGGCCGAGCTCGAATACGCCGAGTTCCAGATCCGCCAGACCTGCGAGCGGATCGACGCGGCGATCCGGGACAACGGCGGGCCGTGGATCATGGGCGAACAGTACACGCTGGTGGACGCGCAGGTGACGCCGCTGATCGACCGGATGGACGACCTCGGCTACGCCTTCCTGTGGGAGGACGACCTGCCGGAGATGACGGCGTGGCTGGCGCGAATCCGCGAACGCCCGTCCTTCGCCGCCGCCTTCTACCCCGGCGCGCGCATCTCCGAGCGCTACCCCGATTTCTACCGCACCGCCGCCGACCTGAAGGCCGAGCGGGGGTACTAGATCGTCGGGAAGGGGCCGACTTTCTCTTCGTAGTACCTGGTCGAGGGGTGCTCGATCATCGGGGTCACATCGACGCTCATCCAGGGATGCAGCGGGAAGGACGAGATCAGCTCGTGGAATTCCTCGAGCGTGTCGGTTTCCCAGATCGAGAAGTTCGACCGCTCGCCGACGATCCGCCAGATCTTCCGGAGCTGGCCGGCCTGGATCGCCTCCACGGCGCGCTCGGCCTCGGCCTCGCCGAGCTGCTTGACCTTCGCCGGGTCCATGTCGCCCGGCAGTTCGACCTTGATTCGGACCATGAACAGCATGTCGCGCTCTCTCCTGCGTTGCGTGACTAGGGGTAGACCCCGAGCAGTTTCCCCCAGAGGTATTGCAGCGGCAGCACCACGATCAGGCCGACCACGAAGTACGGGATCAGCAGGCGTGCGCCCTCGCGCATCGGCACGCCGCCCAGCGCCATCGCGATCGCGACCGGCGGGGCCTCGTGGGGGAAGGGGTAGACCATCCAGCTCGGCACCTGGGCGAGCAGCACCGATTCCAGCGGCCAGCCGGTCGCCTGCGCGATGGCGTCGGAAAACGACGTCACGATCGGCGGCGCGGCGGGGAAGGTGGTCACCAGTCCCACTGCGGCGCTGATCGCGAAGATCTCGTAGAAGGTGACGATGCCGCCGTCGCGCGTCAGCGGCACATGGGCCAGCAGCCAGTCGCCCATCGCGCCGCCGACCCCGGTGTGGTTTGCGATCGCACCGACCGCGATGACGCCGGCCACGAACAGCCACGGCCCGTAGTTGATGTCCTTGTTCATGACCGATGCGGGCAGCACGCCGACCCCCGGCGTCACGCACAGCAGCGCGGCGGCAAGCGCCACCCAGGCCGGCGAGATGCCGTGCAGCGAATCCGTCATCCAGAAGGCGAGCGCAACGAGCATGATGCCCATCAGGCGGCGTTCGTCGGGCGACCAGCGGGTCTGCATCTCCGCTTCGCTCTGCACCTTCGGCTCCGCGCCGAACAGGACCCCGATCAGCAGGACCACGATCGCCATGCCGACGAGGCCCAGCACGGGGAAATTCAGGACCGTGTAGCCGAAATAGGTGAAGCTGATGTTGAAGATGCCTTCCGATGCGCCGACGAAGGCCATGTTCACGACGTTCGACGGCAGGATGCCGAAGGCGGGAATGGTCGTGCCCCAGCCGGCGGCGAGCACGAGGCCGAAACGCGCTCGGGTGTTCTCCGCGAACCCCAGCCGGTCGGCCAGCGCGACGGCGAGCGGCGCCATCAGGACCGCCCGGCCCGAGGCCGACGGCATGATGAAACTCAGCAGCACCCCCGCAACGGCCAGGCCGCCAGCCATCGCCATGTAGCGGCCGGGCAGGTTGTTCATCAGCGCCTGCACGATGCGCGTCGCGAGGCCGGACCGCTGCGCGGCGAGCGAGATCACGAAGCCGCCGAAGACCAGCCAGGTCGCGCTCGCGTGGAAGCCCGAGAACACGACATTCGGCGGGGCGATCGCGAACACGACCGCGACGAGGAACATCACGAGCGCAGTGATGTGCTGCGGCAATGCGCCGGTCGCCCAGTTGGCGATGGCGAACAGGATCACGCCCGCACCGGGCAGCACGCCGGGCGTGTCGGTCCAGAGCGGCGCGGCGACGAGCACGGCCGCCGCCAGCGTCGCGATCAGGGCGAACCCGTGGGAAAGACCGAAGCGTTGGGTGCTGCTGTCTGCCATCGGTTGCGTCCGTTCGGGTTTGCCGACCTGGCCCGGATCGGGCGGCAGCGGAATCGATGGCGCCGAGTCTAGCAGGGCGGCCAATCGTGCGCGAGCATGGGCAGGCGCTGGCTGGGGTGCGTTTCCGGCATGTCACGGCGTTTGCCCCGGCCGCGGGGGTGGTGTACTCGTGAAGCCTGTATCCGGCGCGTGACCTCGGGGGAGGCGATGGCCGTAACCAACGGGAATGCCGCCGTCGTCTACCGGCAGAGCGGCGGGGTGGGCGTGATTGTCATCAACAATCCGCCGGTAAACGCGCTGGCCAAGCAGGTGCGTCTCGCGATTGCGGACCTGCTTGCCCACGCCGGAAAAGACAGCACTGTCCGTGCCCTCGTTCTGTGCGGGTCCGGCCGCAACTTCTGCGGCGGCGCCGACATCCGGGAATTCAACACGCCCGACCGCCAGGTCCGGCCCATGACCCGGCACCTGATGAACCTGGTCGAATCCTGCTCCAAGCCGGTGGTTGCCGCGATCCACGGGCCGACCCTCGGGGGCGGGCTCGAACTGGCGCTCGGGTGCCACTACCGGATCACCCATCCGGACGCGACGCTCGGTTTGCCGGAGGTCCTTCGCGGCGTGATCCCGGGCGCGGGCGGGACCCAGCGCCTGCCGCGCCTTGTCGGGTTCCGCACCGCCGCGGAGATGATCACGTTGGGCACGTCCGTCGATGCCGCAACCGCGCTGGAGATCGGCCTCGTCGACCGGATCGCGGGCGAGGGCGACATTTGCGAGGCGGCCGTTTCCTATGCGGCCAAGCTGGTGGAGCAGGGCGCGGGCGTGCGCCGTATCAGCGAAATGGAGATCGACCTCGACCCCGTCGCGGGCGAGACGGTGGTCGCGGAGATCCGGGCGGGCCTGGAGAAATCCGCGCGCGGGATGCAGGCCCCCTTCCGTTGCCTGGAGAGTGTGGCCAGCACGCTGACCATGTCCTTCGAGGACGGCTGGGCGCGCGAGGCGGAGATCAGCGAGGAGGCGGTGGCGTCCATCGAGTCCCGCTCGCTGGTGCATGCCTTTTTCGCGGAGCGCCAGGTCAGCAAGATCCCCGACATCCCGGCCGACATCGCCCGGCGCAACATCGACAAGGTGGCGATCCTCGGGGCCGGGACCATGGGCGGCGGCATCGCGATGTCCTTCGCCAACGCGGGTCTGCCGGTCACGATCATCGAGAATTCCCGGGAGAATCTCGACCGGGGGCTCGCGCGGATCGAAGCCAATTACGACGCCACCCGCAAGCGCGGACGCCTGTCCGACGACGACATGGCCGCGCGTATGGCGTGCATCTACGATTCGACGGACATGGATGCCGTGGCCGAGGCCGACCTCGTGATCGAGGCGGTTTTCGAGGAGATGGACGTCAAGCAGTCCGTGTTCCGCGAGCTCGACCGGCTCGCGAAACCGGGCGCGATCCTCGCGACCAACACCTCGACCCTCGACGTCGACGAGATCGCGGCCGCCACCGGGCGTCCGGAGGACGTGCTGGGGCTGCACTTTTTCAGCCCGGCCAACGTGATGACGCTGCTCGAGATCGTGCGCGCGGAAAAGACGTCGAAGGACATCATCGCCACCGTCCTCGACCTGTCGCGGAAGATCGGCAAGACCGGCGTCGTGGTCGGCGTGTGCGACGGCTTCGTCGGCAACCGGATGCTCGCGCCGTATTTCCGGCAGGCTGATTTTCTGGTCGAGGAAGGCGCGCTGCCCCAGGACGTTGACCGGGCGATCGAGGCGTTCGGTTTCCGCATGGGCCCGTTCCGGGTGTCCGACCTCGCGGGCCTCGACATCAGCTGGGCGATCGAGCAGCGCCGCGCGGAAACGCGCCCGGCGGACGAGCGCTTCTCGCCGCTGCTCGGACGGATCTGCGAGCGCGGCCGTTACGGCCAGAAGACCGGCGCGGGCTGGTACACCTACGAGGGCCGCAGCGCGGTGCCGGACCCGGAGATCGAGGCGCTGGTCCGCGCACGCTCCGAGGAAATGGGCATCGAGCGGCGCGACATCACCGACGAGGAAATCGTCCAGCGCTGCGTGTATTCGCTCATCAACGAGGGCGCGAAGATCCTCGAGGAGGGCCTGGCCATCCGTGCGTCGGACGTCGACGTGGTCTGGCTCCACGGTTACGGATTCCCGCGCTGGCGCGGGGGCCCGATGTTCTATGCGGACACTGTGGGCCTCGAGGAGGTCGTTGCGACCCTTGACCGCTTCCACGCCGACTGGGGCGACAAGTGGGAGCCGGCCGGATTGTTGCGGGAGCTTGCCGACGCCGGCTCGTCCTTCAAGGAGTGGGACGCGCGGTAGAAACTTTTGGCGGTGACATCTGCTCGATCGTCGTCCCTGCGAAGGCAGAGGCCCATTGTCGCCGATGCCTGCCGGGGCGACCGCTTGCGTTAATAGACCCCTGCGTTCGCAGGGGTGATAACCTGTGAAGCGGTAACGATCCGGGGTCTACACCGGCACCGTCGCGCCGCCGTCGATGACGATGGTCTGGCCGGTCATCCATGCACCTGCCGCGGATGCCAGGAACACGGCGGCGCCCGCGATGTCTTCGGGCTCGCCGAGGCGGCGCAGCGGCGTTGCGGCGATGCGGGGCTCGGCGAACTCCGGGTTTTCCCAGAGCGCGCGGGCGAAGTCGGTCTTGACCAGCCCCGGGCAGATCGCGTTGACCCGAATGTTGTCGGGCCCGAGCTCGACGGCGAGGTTCTTCGCAAGCTGGATGTCGGCCGCCTTGGAAATGTTGTAGGCGCCGATCACATCGCTGCCGCGCAGGCCGCCTATGGATGACACGAGGATGATCGCGCCGTCCTTCCTGTCGCGCATGTCCGGCACCACCATCTGGGCGAGCCAGAGCTGGGCCTGGATGTTGGTCTGCATCACCTTCGCGAACACCTCGTCGGGGATCTCCATCGCCGGGCCGTAGTATGGGTTGATGGCGGCGTTGCAGACGAGGACGTCGACGGGGCCGAACGCCTCTCTCGTCTTTGTGACGAGGTTTTCCAGTTCGTCCTTGCGCCCGACATTGCACGGCACGCCCAGCACCTCGTGCCCGGCGTCCTTCATGGAGTTCGCGGTCTCCGACACCCGGCCCTCGTCGCGGCTCGACACGACGACCCGCGCGCCGGCGTCCGCCAGCGCGAAGGCGATCGCGTGCCCGATTCCCTTGGTCGATCCGGTGACGATCGCGGTCTTTCCGGACAGGTCGAACGGCGTTGACATGCCTCATCCCCCTCGCAGCTGTTTGCCGCTATCCTAATGCCAACAAGAAACGTTCGGCACCCGGCGCCTCGCCGGGGCGGTCAGGGGGATTTCATGGATTTCGCACTTTCGCAGCGCTGCCTGGAGATGCGCGAGAAGCTGCTCGCCTTCATGGACGAGCATGTCTACCCGAACGAGGAGACGTTCGAGGAACAGCTCGACAGCCAGGGCACGCGCTGGCAGACGCCGCAGATCGTCGACGATCTGAAAGAAGAGGCGAAAAGGCAGGGCCTGTGGAACCTGTTCCTGCCCGACGACCATCACGGGGCGGGGCTGACCAACGTCGAGTATGCACCGCTGTGCGAGATCATGGGCCGGGTCGACTGGGCGCCGGAGGTCTTCAACTGCAACGCGCCGGACACCGGCAACATGGAGGTGCTGCACATGTACGGCACCCCGGAGCAGCAGGAGGCCTGGCTGAAACCGCTTCTCGACGGCGAGATCCGGTCCGCCTTCGCCATGACCGAGCCGGATGTCGCCTCGTCGGACGCCACCAATATCGAGTGTTCGATCACCCGC
>JAEPNS010000125.1 GCA_017643325.1 Alphaproteobacteria bacterium
CGACGAGGCGCCGAAATCCTCCAGGAAGTCCTCGGCCTCGATCATGTGGATCAGCATGTGCTTGTAGCTGTCCGATGCCAGTTCGCCCGACTTGATCAGGCGCGTGACGAAATGGATCGCGCGCATCTCGTGGATCAGGCTCGCGTTGAAGCTGATCTCGTTGATCCGGTTCTGGATGTCGCGCGCCGAACGGGGCACGCCCGGGCGCTCGAGCGGGTTGATCTGCACCAGCACGATATCCCGGCTGGTGGCCCCGTAGATCAGCGGGAAGAGCGCAGGATTGCCCATGTAGCCGCCGTCCCAGTAGTGCTCGCCGTCGATCTCGACCGCCTGGAACAGCGACGGCAGGCAGGCCGAGGCCAGCAGCACCTCGGCCGACATTTCCCGGTTCTCGAAGATGCGCGCGCGGCCGGTGCACACGTTGGTTGCGGAGATGAACAGCTTCACCCGGCTCGCATGGCGCAACGTGTCGAAGTCGACCAGCTCGTCGAGCACGCCGCGCAGCGGATTGAAGTTCAGCGGGTTCACCTGGTAGGGCGAGAAGGTGCGGGTCAGGCTTTCCATGAACGCCAGGCCCGGCGACAGGTCGAGGTGGTAGGCGCCGATGAACCAGTCCCAGAAGTTGCGCTGCACCGGGTTGAACCGGTCGAGCCGCGATATCCGCTCCCAGAACGCGTCCAGCCGCGCCCGCGCACCGGCGGGTCCGCCGTCGGACAGGCCCGCCGCCAGCACTGCGGCGTTCATCGCGCCGGCGCTGGTGCCGCTGATCGCCTCGACCTCGATGCGCGGGTGCTCGAGCAGGCGGTCGAGGACACCCCAGGTGTAGGCGCCGTGCGCGCCGCCGCCCTGCAGCGCCAGGTTGACCTGTTTCGCGGGGCCGGGCCCATTCGGCCGGGCGCTCATCGCGCCGTCCAGCCTCCGTCGATGGACAGCGACGCCCCCGTGAACGAGCCGCCCGCCGGGCCGCAGAGGAAGAGGACCGTCGCGGCGATGTGGTCCACCTCGACGAACCGCTTGCTCGGCTGGGAGCCGAGGACGATGTCGCGGATCACGTCCTCGCGCGACATGTTGTAGGACTTCGCCTGGTCGTCGATCTGCTTGTCGACCAGCGGCGTCTGGACGAAGCCCGGGCAGATCGCGTTGCACGTGATCGGGGTTTCCGCCACCTCGAGCGCCACCGTCTTGGTGAGCCCGACCATGCCGTGCTTCGCGGCCACATAGGCCGACTTGTAGGGCGAGGCAACGAGGCCGTGGGCCGAGGCGATGTTCACGATCCGCCCGAACTCGCGCGACTTCATGCCGGGGAGCGCCGCCGCGATGGTGTGGAACGCCGACGACAGGTTGATGGCCAGGATGGCGTCCCACTTCTCGGGCGGCATCTTGTCCACCGGCGCCACGTGCTGGATGCCCGCGTTGTTCACGAGCAGGTCCACCGCGCCGATCGCCGATTCCGCGTCCGCGATCAGCCCGCGCGCCGCGGCACCGTCCGACAGGTCCGCGCCCGAATAGCCGACGGTCACGCCGCAGTCCTCGGCGAGGCCGGCGCGGGTCTTCTCGATCTCGTCGGCATCGCCGAACCCGTTCAGCATGACGTTCGCGCCGGCGCGCGCCAGCTCGCGGGCCACCTGCAGGCCGATCCCGCTGGTGGACCCGGTTACGACGGCGCCGCGCCCGGAAAGGTCGATGTCACTCACTGTTGCGCTCTCCTGGTGTCTCGAGTTGCGCGTGTCCGTCCCGGATCAGGTGTCAGGCCGCTTCTTCGCGGCGGCCCAGCTCGAAGGCGTCGGCCAGCAGTTCGTAAGACCGCAGCCGTTTCTCGAAATCGTATGTGATCGTCAGCACGACAAGCTCGTCGAGCCCGTTCTCGTCGGCGAAGGCCGTCAGTTCGTCCCGCAGGGACAACGGATCGCCGGTGAAACGGTTCGCCTTGTTGGCCTCGACGATCCGCTTTTCCTGCGCGTTGTACGGGTAGGCCAGCGCCTCGTCCGGCGGCGGGTAGGGCAGGTGCTCGCCGTATTGCAGCTTCAGCCGCCACAGATCGCGGCTCGCCGCCAGATACTCGGCCTCCTCCGCCGTGTCCGCGCAGACGACGAACACCCCGGCGCTCGCCTTGGGCGCGGCCAGCGTGTCCGACGGCTTGAAGTTGCGCCGGTAGTGGTCGAGCACCGGCCCGCAGGCCTGCGGCGCGATGAAGTGGGCGAAGGAGAACGCCAGCCCGAAATGGGCCGCGTAGGACGCGCTCTGGTCGCTGGAGCCGAGCAGCCAGACCTCCGGCACCTCCTGGACCGCAGGGGTTGCGCGGACCTTCCTGAACGGCTCGGTCGCCGGCGGCTCGTCGGACAGGAAGGCCATCATGTCGGCGATCTTGGTCGGGAAATACTCGATCCCGATCTCGCTGCCGTAGGCCAGCGCGGCCGCCGTCAGCCCGTCACTGCCCGGCGCGCGCCCGATCCCGAGGTCGATCCGGCCCGGATAGAGATTCTCCAGCAGCTTGAAATTCTCCGCCACCTTCAGCGGCGAATAGTGGCTGAGCATCACGCCGCCCGACCCGACGCGGATCGAGTTCGTCGCCGCCGCCACGCGGGTGATCAGGATTTCCGGCGAGGAGC
The DNA here is from genome assembly GCA_017643325.1 of Alphaproteobacteria bacterium. Classification (GTDB taxonomy): domain Bacteria; phylum Pseudomonadota; class Alphaproteobacteria; order UBA6615; family UBA6615; genus JABJAG01. Next base: position 2,610 of record JAEPNS010000125.1, read on the forward strand.
CCGCGAACCCCTCGGTCCCGTGATGCTCCGCGAGCCAGTAGCGGGTATAGCCGAGGCGCTCGGTCGCCTGGGCCAGCGCAACGGTTTCCTCCAGCGCCTGGCGCGGATCGCCGCCGGCGCGCACGGGGGACTGGTCGAGGACGGAAAGTTTCACCATGGGCAATTTCTAGCATGTCAGGGCGCGGAGGTAATCCGGGCGTCGAACTCCTCATCCTGAGCCTGACGAAGGATGGGGAGCCCGCCCTCATACTTCGACAAGCTCAGCATGAGGGCATTCGAGATCGCGCAAACGCATCTAGAATTTTCGCGGCCGCAGGAAAACCGTCGCGAGGATCCCCGCTGTCACGACCGCGGCGCCGACGATGTTGAGCACGGTCGGGATTTCGCCCAGCGTTGGGATCGCCACGAACAGCGCCAGCGCCGGGGCGGCGGACATGATGGCGGCCTGCCGGGTCGGCCCGATGGTCTTTACCGAGTAGGCATGGCCGAGGATGCACAGGAAAGCTCCGAACACGCCGTGCACGACGGTCTGGAGCGCGATATCGGCCAGCGGCGCGGTCCACAGTCCCGTCGGGAGAAACAGGAGCCAGATCGGGACATAGACGACGGCGTTGCCGACCAGCAGCGCGGCCAGCGACTGCACCACCGAAAGCTTCCACGCGCGCATCGAGGCATACCAGAGCGCGGCGAAGACGGCCGCGCTCAGGAACAGCAGGTGTCCCCGCCACTGGCCCGGCACGCCGCCCGCCACCGCGTCCCAGCCGACCGCCGCGACCCCCATAACGATCGCCGCGATGCCCAGCCATTGCCAGTTTCCCGGCCGGTCGCCGAGCCACGCCCAGGCGACGAAGGCGGCGAACACCGGCAGCGCGCCGTTCATCATCACCGCCGCATGGCCGACCGGGGCGAAGATCATGCCCGCGAAGATCAGGAGCACGAACGGCGCGCCCCCGAAGAACGCGACCATCGCATGGGTCCGCAGCGCGACCCGCCACGGGAAGGCCCGCAGCAGGAAGGGCGACGCGCACAGCGCGGCCACGCCCATGCGCAGTCCCGCGAGGTCGTAGACCGTCAGCGCGTCCGTGGTCGCGCCGAGTCGCCCCGCGACCAGCATGGCCACGAAACACAACACGGTGCCGCACCCCGCGGCGATCCCGCCCCATTCGGTTTTCATGGTTCGATCACGCCATGATTCCGAAGTTCACAAGCATCGCTTTTCCGAAATGCGGCCCGTGATGATGAAGGCACCAACCCGAACGTCATGGCCGGACTTGTTCCGGCCATCCACGTCGGTGTGCCACGCTCGGACATCCAGGAAACCGAAGGACGTGGATGCCCGCAACAAGTGCGGGCATGACGGGGTGTGCAGAAAAGGTGATGGAAGTACTCCCTACAGCCCGGCCAGCGCGGACAGGACCTTGTCGGACGTCGATGTCCAGCCGATCAGGGCGTCGGACGAGCGGACCATCTCGATGGTCGCCTGCTTGAATTCCGGGTAGTAGCTCTCGGTCGCGTCCTCGACCAGCAGGCAGTCGTAGCCGCGGTCGTTGGCCTCGCGGATCGTCGTCTGGACGCAGACCTCGGTGGTGACGCCGGTGAAGACAAGGTGCGTCGCGCCGAGCCGGTCGAGATCGGCCTGAAGCGACGTGTTGTAGAACGAGCCCTTCCCCGGCTTCTCGATCACGATCTCGCCGTCGGCGGGCGCGAGTTCGGGTACGATGTCGCTGCCCGGCTCGCCGCAGATCAGCAACCGCCCCATCGGCCCCTCGTCGCCGATTTTCAGCTTCTGGCGCCCGCGGCGGTGCTTGGCGGGCGGGAGGTCGGACAGATCCGGCTTGTGGCACTGCTTGGTGTGGATGACGGGAAGCCTGTGGTCACGGAAGGCCGCGATCAGCGCCGCCATCGCCGGGATGATCGCACGGCTGGGGCCCGGATCGAGCCCCAGCGACGAGCCGTAGCCGCCCTCCTCCAGGTAATCGCGCTGCATGTCGATGGCAAACAGCACGAGGCCGGACGGGTCGAAGTCGAAATCATAGGGTTGCGCGGGGATCACGGGCATGGCGGGGCACATCTCTTGGGACGGATTTACACTATATCAGCCTTGATCGCGCGTGCCCGGCGCTGAACAATCGCCGGCCATGGCCGAACCCAGACCAGATTTCTCCGCGCTGCCGTCCGTCGACCGCCTGCTGACCGCGCCCGAGGGAGCCGCGCTTGTCGAAACCCATGGCCGCGAACCGACGGTGGCGGCCCTGCGGCACGTGCTGGACGACGTGCGCACGGCGATGGCCGACGGCGCAAGCCCGGACCTGGCCGAGGCCGTCCTCGCGGGGAGCGCCGCGGCGATGCTGGCGCGCGCCGACACGCCCTCGCTGCGCCGGGTGTTCAACCTCACCGGCACCGTGCTCCACACCAACCTGGGGCGCGCGCCGCTGGCCGAGGCGGCCGTCGACGCCATGGCCGACGCCGCGCGCGGCGCCAGCAACCTGGAGTTCGACCTTTCGTCCGGCCGACGCGGCGACAGGGACGTCCATGTCGAGGAGCTGCTGTGCGAGTTGACGGGCGCCGAGGCGGCGACGGTCGTGAACAACAATGCCGGCGCGGTGCTGCTGCTCCTGAATGCGCTGGCGCTGCGCAAGGAGGTCCCCGTCTCGCGCGGGGAACTGGTGGAGATCGGCGGGTCCTTCCGCATCCCGGACATCATGGCGCGCGCGGGGGCGAAGCTGGTCGAGGTCGGCACCACCAACCGCACCCATCCCCGCGACTACGCGGACGCCATCGGCGAGCGCACCGCGCTCATCATGAAGGTACACACGTCGAACTACGCCGTGCAGGGCTTCACCGCCGAGGTGCCGGAGGGCGAGCTCGCCGAGATCGCGCACACTGCCGGCCTGCCCTTCGCCGTCGACCTCGGCGCGGGCGCGCTGGTCGACATGGAACGCTGGGGCCTGCCCCACGAGCCGACCCCGCGCGAGACCGTCGCGGCGGGGGCCGACCTGGTGACCTTCTCCGGCGACAAGCTGCTCGGCGGGCCGCAGGCGGGGCTGATCGTCGGACGCGCCGACCTGATCGCGCGCCTGAAGAAAAACCCGCTCAAGCGCGCGCTGCGGTGCGACAAGGCCACGCTCGCCGCGCTCGCCGCGACCCTGAAGCTCTACCGCGACCCGGACCGGCTCGCCGAACGGCTGCCGACCCTGCGCCTGCTCGCGCGTTCGGCGGCGGATATCCGGGCCGAGGCCGATACGCTGGCGGGCGACGTCGGCGCGGCCCTCGGGGACGGGTTCGAGGTCGACGTGCGCGCGTGCGCCGGCCAGATCGGCTCCGGTGCGCTGCCGGTCGAGACCCTCGACAGCGCCGCGATCACGATCACCCCGGCAGCATCGCGCGGGCGCGGCGCGGCGCTCAAGCGGCTGGCCGCGACCTTTCGCGAGCTTCCCGTCCCGGTCATCGGCCGGGTGCAGGACGACGCCCTGTGGCTCGACCTGCGCTGCCTCGACGACGTCGAGGGCTTCCGCGCCCAGCTCGCCGGGATCGCAGACAAATGATCGTCGCCCCATGATCGTTGCGACCGCAGGGCATATCGACCACGGCAAGACCTTGCTGGTGAAGGCGCTCACGGGTGTCGACGCCGACCGGCTGCCCGAGGAAAAGAAGCGCGGCATGACGCTCGACCTCGGCTTCGCCTACACGGACCTGCCGAACGGCGCGCGGCTGGGCTTCATCGACGTGCCGGGCCACGAACGCCTCGTCCACAACATGCTGGCGGGCGTGACGGGGATCGACTGCGCGCTGCTGGTGGTCGCGGCCGACGACGGGCCGATGCCCCAGACCCGCGAGCATCTGGCGATCCTCGACCTGCTGGGCATCTCGCGCGGGCTCGTCGCCCTGACCAAGACCGACCGCGTGCCCGAAGAACGGGTCGCGGAGGTGCGCGACGAGATCGAGCTGCTGCTGCTCGACACCTCGCTGGAGGGCGCGCCGGTGTTTCCCGTGTCGGCTGTCACGGGAGACGGGATGGAGGCGCTGACGGCACGGATCGCCTCGCTCGCCGAAGCGACCGAAACCAGAGTCACGGCCGGGCATTTCCGGCTCGCGGTCGACCGGATGTTCACGGTGGCGGGCGCAGGGCTGGTCGTGACCGGCACGGCGTTCTCCGGCCGGGTGGCGCGCGAGGACCGGCTGTGGATCGCGGGGTTCGGCACAGAGGTGCGCGTGCGCGGCGTCCACGCCAACAATTCCGAGGCCGAGACCGGCCAGGCCGGGGACCGGCTCGCGCTCAACCTGGCCGGCATCGACAAGGACGATATCGCCCGGGGCGACTGGCTGTCGGGCGACCCCGCGGCAGGTCGGTATCGCAAGCTCGACGCGCGCCTCAGGGTCGTCGCCGACGCCCGGCGCCCGCTGCGGCACTGGACGCCGGTCCATGTCCACCTGGGTGCGTCCGACGTGACGGGTCGGGTCGCGGTGCTTGGCGCGGACAATATCGCGCCGGGCGAGGAGGGCCTGGTCCAGATCGTGCTCGATGCACCGATCGGGGCCTGGGCGCGCGACCGCTTCGTGGTCCGCGACCAGTCGGCGCAGGAGACCGTCGCGGGCGGACATGTCGTCGACCTGTTCCCGCCGCGCCGCGGCCGCGCGCGGCCGGAGCGCCTCGCGATGCTGGCGGCGCTGGACACATCCGACCACGCAGCAGCACTCGCCGGGGCGCTCGGGCTGGCGGAGACAGGCATCGGCTTCGAGGACTTCCGCGTCGCCCGCAACCTGACGGGCGAGGAGGCGCAGGCCGCCGCCGGGGCGGCCGGGGCGGTGATCGCGGGCGACGGCAGCGACCGGGTCGCACTCTCGCAGGAGGCCTGGACACAGCTTCGCGACGCCACCACCGGCGCGCTCGATGCCTTCCACGGCAAGAACCCGGCACGCCTCGGGCCGGCGGCGGGCCAGCTGCGGCGCGGGCTCGGGCGCTATGTCCCGGAACCGCTGTTCGACGCGCTGGTTACCGAACTGGTCGCCGACGGCACGGTGGCGAGCGACGGCATGCTGCTGCACCGGCCGGACCACAGCCCCGGGCTGACCGGCGACGAGGCGAAGCACTGGCAGAGCCTCAGGCCGCTGCTGGACGAGTCCCCCGACGCGCCGCCCGTCGTCCACGACCTCGCCCGCGACGCCGGCCTGCCGGTCCACGCGGTGATGAAGACCATGCGGCAGGCCGTGCGCATGGGCATGGCCATCCAGATCGCGGCAAACCGGTTCTTTGAGCCGGGCCCGCTGCGCGTCCACGCGCAGGTGTTCGAGAGGATGATCGCGGACGGCGGCACCGTCTCGGTCTCGGATTTCCGCAAGGCCGCGGGGATCGGGCGCAACCTGGCCGTCGAGGTGCTGGAGTATTTCGACCGCGCCGGCCTGTCGCAGCGCGACGGCAACGTGCGCCACCAGGTGAAGTCGGTCGCGGAGGTGTTCGGCGGGGACCCGGACGCCTAGGGACGCACGTCTACGGTCGCACGTCTACGGTCGCACGAAGGCGTAGCTGACGACCTCGCGCACGCCCTCGGTCCTGGCGACGGTGTCGATCGCCTTGCGGAGTTCCTCCTCGGAGCGGGCGCGGCCCATCAGGTAGACGGTCCCGAAGGAATCCGCCGCCGTGCGGAAATTCACGTCCGCGACGCCGCGGGTGGAGACCATCTCGACGTCGACCCTGGTCTCCAGCACCAGCACGTCGTCCCAGGCGAGCAGCTCGGCCTTGCGGCGCTCGCGCTCCGCGTCGCTCATGTGGACCGCGTGCCAGTGCAGCTCCTTCAGGCCGCGCACCTTGCGCACCTCGTCGAGGAACTTGTCGTGGGTCTCCTGGTCGGAGAAGATCCCCGTGATCAGCAGGTCCTGCTCGTAAATCTCGGTGGACGCCTTGATGGTGCCGAGCTCGGCCATGATCGCGTTCACGTCGATGACGATCCGGTTGTCCTTGGCGATGTCCTCGGCGCTGCGCGCCTCGATCGCCCGGTCGATCAGGGTCTTCGGGGCCTTCAGGATGTCGCCGAGCTGGGCGC
>JAEPNS010000126.1 GCA_017643325.1 Alphaproteobacteria bacterium
GTATCCAGGTCGCAAAATGGTGCGGCGCCAACGTGATCGCGGCGGCCGGCTCCGACGAGCGGATCGAGGCCTGCCTCGGCATCGGCGCGGATCACGGCGTCAACTACCGCAAGCAGGACCTGACCGAGGAAGTCATGAAGCTGACGGACGGCGCGGGCGTGAACGGCGTGTGCGACAGCGTCGCCGACACCGACATGTTCCCGAAGGTACAGTATTCGATGGGCCGCGGCGCGAAGCTGGTGACGGCGGGGAACGCATCAGGCAGCGCCAACGTGCCGCTCGACGTGCGCCACCTCTACCTGCACCAGCTCCACATCGTCGGCGAACCGCGCGAGGCCCCCGGCGGGCTGGAGGCCGCGCTGGAGCGCGCCGGACAGGGCGACGTGAAAGCCCTGATCGACGAGGTCTACCCGCTGAGCAAGGCCGTCGAGGCCCAGAAGCGCGTCGAGAGCAACAAGGGCATCGGCAAGGTCGTCATCGACCCGACGCTGGACTAGGGCGAGGGGGAACTCGCGCACCCTGTAGAAATCGTCTTGCCCGGACTTGATCCGGGCATCTCCGGCTCCGGTGCATGAGATACCCGGGTCAAGCGTGCGTACGGTGTCCGGGGATGATACTGGCCTCTTTGTGACTTTGCTCTCGGGCGCGCAGATCAGGAGGAGGACCGCATGATTTTCGGAAACATCGACTGGGTCGCGCTGGTCGTTGCCTTCGCCGCTGGCTACGCCTTCAGCGCCGCGTACTATATCGCGCTCGCAAGGCCGTGGATGGCCGCCATCGGCAAGACCGAGGAAGAGATCAGGGCGGGCGCGGGACCGGTGCCCTATATCGTTGCCATCGTCGGACAGTTCGTCATCGCCTACGTGATGATGAACCTGATGTTCGCGCTGGACATGCTCTCGCCAGGCGACGGGGTGACGCTGGCGGTCACGCTGTGGATCGGCCTCGTCATGACCACCATGGCCATCAACCACCGCTTCCAGCAGGCGAGCTGGTCTCATACCGTGATTGACGGCGTCCACTGGCTCGGGGTGCTGGTGATCCAGGGAATCGCGATCGGGTTTCTGATGGGCTAGGCCCCGAATTCGTCGCGAATGGCACCGCCGCTATCGTCCAGCGCCGGGACCGGCCGTGGCGCAGGTTCCATCCCCACAACCCGCGCCGGCGGGGCGACCATGTCCAGCGAACCTTCGGGTGTTTCCACCGTCATCTTTCTTAACTGGGGGTGGGCGGCGAAGTCGGCGACGCTGCTGACGTTGGCCCGGGCGATCTGGGCGGCGTCGAGGCGGGCGACGATCTCTTCCCGCGAGAGTTTCGAGAACACCGCGTCGATGGCCGCATCCAGTTCGGGGCGGTTCTCGACGCGCGCCACGTTGTCGTGAAAGCGCGAGTCGTCGGCGAGGGCTTCGTTGCCCAGCACGTCGGCGCACAGCCGCCGCCATTCGCGCTGGTTCTGGATCGCGAAGACGACCTGCCGCCCGTCCTTGGCTGAATAGGCTCCGTAGGGCGCGATGGAGGGATGGTGCAGGCCCTCCCGCTCGGGCGCCTTGCCGCCGTAGACCTCGTGCAGGTAGGGCACGGTCATCCAGTCGGCCATGCCGTCGAACAGCGACGACTTGATGGCGCGGGCCTCGCCGGTTCTTTCGCGGTGGATCAGCGCCTCCAGGATCGCGGCGTGGGCGGCCATACCGCAAGCGATGTCGCAGACCGACACGCCGACGCGCCCCGGCCCGTCAGGTGTGCCGGTGACCGACGCCAGTCCGCTCTCGGCCTGCACCAGCAGGTCGTAGGCGCGCATGTCGCGGTAGGGGCCGTCCTCGCCGTAGCCGGAGATGTCGCAGGTGATGAGCCTCGGGTTCGCCGCGCGCATATCGTCAGAGCCGAAGCCCGCCCGCGCGGCGGCGCCCGGCGACAGGTTCTGGATGTAGACATCCGCCCGTTCGAGCATCCGGCGCAGCAGCGCCGCATCGTCGGCGTCCTTGATGTCCAGCGCGATGGATTCCTTGCCCCGGTTGAGCCAGACGAAGTAGGCGCTCTGGCCCTTCGCGACCCGGTCGTAGCCGCGTGCGAAGTCGCCGTCGGGCCGCTCCACCTTGATCACCCGCGCGCCGGCGTCCGCCAGCCGCGACGAGCAGTAGGGCGCGGCGACTGCCTGCTCGACGGTGACGACGAGAATTCCTTCGAGGGGGAGGGGCATGGGCTTGCTCTCACCAATGGCGTCATAACCGGGCTTGATACGGGTATCTCATGCTCCGGTGCCGGAGATGCCCGGGTCAAGTCCGGGCATGACGGCTGGCGGCGATCTAGGCCCGTCCCGCCTCCAAATGCTAGAGTCCCGGAAATCAACGCTTGCCGAGGAAACACCCCATGACCGACGCCGCATACGTCCGCGCGGACGAGGGCTCGCCCGTCCTTGAGGCCCTTCAGGAGCTGCTGGGCGACCGGATCACCACGTCGATGGCGGTGCGCGAGCATCACGGGCGCGGGGAGGACTATTTCAAGCCGATCCCCGCGGACGCCGTCTGCTTCCCGCACTCGACCGAGGAGGTCGCGGAGATCGTGAAGATCTGCGCCGCGCACCATACGCCGATCATCCCGTTCGGCAGCGGTACGTCGCTGGAAGGCCATGTCACCGCGCCACACGGCGGCGTGACCATTGACATGAGCCAGATGGCCGACGTGCTGGAGGTCAACGCCGAGGACCTGGACTGCCGGGTGCAGGCGGGCGTGACCCGCAAGCAGCTCAACGAGTACCTGCGCGACACCGGCCTGATGTTTCCCATCGACCCGGGCGCGGACGCGTCCCTCGGCGGCATGACCGCCACGCGCGCGAGCGGCACCAACGCCGTGCGCTACGGCACCATGAAGGAGAACGTGCTTGGCCTCACCGTCGTCACGGCTGACGGGCGGATCGTGAAGACCGGCGGGCGCGCCAAGAAATCCTCGGCGGGCTACGACCTGACGCGGCTGTTCGTCGGTTCCGAGGGCACGCTCGGCGTGATCACCGAGATCCAGCTCAAGCTATACGGCATCCCCGAGAAGATGGCGTCCGCGGTCTGCCAGTACCCGTCGCTGGAGGAGGCCGTGAACAGCGTCATCCTTACGATCCAGGCGGGCGTGCCCGTGGCGCGGATCGAGATCCTCGATGCGCTGATGATGGACTGGACCATCGAGTATGCCGACCTGAAGGGCTACGAGGCCAAGCCGACCTTGTTCTACGAATTCCACGGCACCGAGGCCGGGGTCGAGGAGCAGGCCGAGACCGTGCGCGCCATCGCCGACGACTTCGGCGGCTCCGCCTTCCAGTGGACGACCAGCCAGGAGGAGCGCAACCACCTCTGGCAGGCGCGTCACGACGCCTACTACGCCGCGCTGGCCAAGGCGCCGGGCAAGCAGGGGCTTTCCACCGACGTCTGCGTTCCTATCTCGCGGCTGGCCGAATGCATGCTCGCCACCGAGCAGGACACCCGCGGCTCCGGCTTCGAGGTGCCCATCGTCGGCCATGCCGGCGACGGCAACTTTCACTGCATCTTCCTGCTCGACCCGGACGACCCGGAGGAACTGAAGGCTGCCAAGGAACTCACCGAGCGGCTGGTCCAGCGCGCGATCTCGATGGGCGGGACGTGCACCGGCGAGCACGGCGTCGGCGCGGGCAAGATGGATTTCCTCGTGGCCGAACACGGCGAGGCGGTCAGCCTGATGCGCACGCTGAAGACCGCGTTCGATCCCGACAACATCATGAACCCGGGCAAGATCGTCCGGGTCTGAGCCACCCTAGGAAGGGGAACACAGCATGAGCGGAAGCCTGAACGAACTGTTCGCGGCCTCGGTGCTCTTCGTCGCCGGTCACTTTATCCTGTCCAGTGTCCCGGTCCGCATGGCGCTGGTCGGCCGCCTTGGGGAAACCCGGTTCCTCGTTGCCTATTCCGTGGTCATTCTCGCGATCTTCGTCTGGATGCTGCTGGCCTTTTCCCAGGCCCCGACGGATCCCGCCTGGGCACCGCCGCCTGCGCTCCAGTGGCTGCCGCTCATCGGCATGCCTCTAGCGCTGTTTCTCGTGGTGTGCGGCCTGACGACCCCGTCACCGACCCTGGCGGGGACGAAGCTCGACGAGCCAGGGCGGGACCTCACCCAGGGCATCATCCGGGTGACGCGCCACCCGTTCCTGAACGGGGTCTCGCTGTGGGCAATCCTGCACCTGCTCGCCAACGGGGAAAGCCGTTCGGTGGTGCTGTTCACCGCCATGCTGGTCCTGTCGGTCGGCGGCATGTGGCATATCGACAAGCGCCGCGAGTTCCACTACGGCGCGGACTGGGGACCCGTGATGCTGACCACCAGCGCCGTGCCCTTCGCAGCCCTGATTACGGGTCGCACGACCATGGACTGGGCCGGGATCGGCTGGTGGCGCGTATTGGCCAGCGTTGCCGCCTATGTCGCGATTGTCGCGGTGCACGGCCTCGTCATCGGGGTACCGGCTTTTCCGGCCCCGTAGCAGCTATCCGCGCAGAGCTTTCGCGAGCCGGAGTCGCAGGGCCTGGAGCTTGATAAAGCCTTCCGCATCGCGCTGGTCGTAGACTTGGTCGTCCTCGAAGGTGACATGGTCGAGCGAATACAGACTGTCGGACGACTTGCGGCCGACAACGGCAACGCTGCCCTTGTAGAGCTTCATCCGCACCGTACCGGACACGCGCTCCTGGCTCTTGTCGACAAGCGCCTGGATCATCTCGCGCTCCGGCGCGAACCAGAAGCCGTTGTAAACGAGCTTCGCATAGCGCGGCATCAGTTCGTCCTTCAGATGCATCGCCTCGCGGTCGAGGGTGAGCGATTCCATGCCGCGGTGTGCCGCAAGCAGCACGGTCCCGCCGGGCGTCTCGTACACCCCGCGCGATTTCATGCCAACGAAGCGGTTCTCGACCAGATCGAGGCGGCCGATCCCGTTCGCCCCGCCGAGCTCGTTGAGCCTGGTCAGTAATGCCGCGGGCGACAGCTTCTCGCCGTTAATCGCGACGGGGTCGCCCTGCTCGAACTCGATCTCGATATAGGTCGGTTTGTCTGGGGCGTCCTCCGGGGCGACGCTGCGCGAGTAGACATACTCCTCGGGCTCCTCCCACGGATCCTCGAGCACTTTGCCTTCCGCGGAGATGTGCAGGAGGTTCGCGTCAACCGAGAAGGGCGCCTCGCCACGCTTGTCCTTGGCGATGGGAATCTGGTGCTTCTCGGCGAAATCGAGAAGCTTGGTTCTCGATGTCAGGTCCCACTCGCGCCACGGCGCGATCACCTTGATATCGGGATCCAGCGCATAGTAGCCGAGTTCGAAGCGCACCTGGTCGTTGCCCTTGCCGGTCGCGCCATGGGAAACGGCGTCGGCGCCGGTTTCGTGAGCGATCTCGATCTGGCGCTTCGCAATGAGCGGGCGGGCGATCGACGTACCCAGAAGATACACGCCCTCATAGACGGCGTTGGCGCGGAACATCGGGAACACATAGTCGCGCACGAATTCCTCGCGCAGGTCCTCGATATAGATTTCCTTGATGCCGAACATCTCTGCCTTGGCGCGGGCCGGTTCGAGTTCCTCGCCCTGGCCCAGGTCGGCCGTGAAGGTCACCACCTCACAGCCATAGGTCTCTTCGAGCCATTTGAGAATCACCGACGTGTCGAGGCCGCCCGAGTAGGCAAGCACCACCTTCTTCACGTCGCCCGTCTTGTCGGCCACGGTCATGTCGTTCGGTTCCGTCCGCTGGGAAAATCGCGGGCGGAGTATAGTCCCGCGCGCCGCCGCCGCAACTGCCGCGCTAGCCCGGCGGCGACTCAGTGAACGGCCACCAGGCAGGCGGCCATCCGTCCGGCGGCCACCACGGCAATACGAACGCGACACCCGAAAGGCTCGCCCAGACCATGGCGACCCCGATAAATGCGATCAGCAGCCCGATCACCACGGCCAATACGGACAGTGTCCGGCGGACAATCAGACTGGTTTCGTTGACAGGCTGGACCGGAAGCGAGGGCAAACGAGTCCGGAAGCGCGAGGGCAATCCCATCAGCGCAAGGACCCCGCCGAACGCGGCGGTCGCCATTCCGAATATGAAGTCTTCGATCATGCCGGTCCGGTCCCGTCGTTGGGTGTGCCCCGAACCTTGAGCGAGAATTCCCCGCTCCCCTCGCGCAAAGGTAGTGCGGGTTGGCCGCACCTGCAAGATGATAGGCAGGCGCCGCCGCGATGCTCCCGGTTGTTTCGCCCCTATTCGGCCGCTGCGCGGCGGGGGCGTTCGCTTTCGGACTTGAGCTGGCCGCAGGCCGCCATGATGTCCTCGCCGCGCGGTGTGCGCACGGGCGACGGATAACCCGCAGCGCGCACGATCTCGGCGAAGGCCTCGATCCGCTGCGGAGTCGAGCGGTCGTAGGGGGCGCCCGGCCACGGGTTGAAGGGAATCAGGTTGACCTTCGCCGGAATCCCCGCGATCAGGCGCACGAGCTCCCTCGCGTCGGCGTCGGTATCGTTCACGTCCTTCAGCATCACATATTCAAACGTGATACGGCGCGAGTTCTTGACTCCAGGGTATTCGCGGCAGGCGTCGAGCAGTTCGGCAATGGGATACTTCCGGTTGATCGGCACGATCTCGTCGCGCAGGTCGTCGCGGACCGCATGCAGCGAGACGGCCAGGCTCACGCCCAACTCCTCGCCACAGCGCCGGATCAACGGCACCACCCCCGCTGTCGAAAGCGTGATCCGCCGCCGCGAGATCGCGATTCCCGCGTCATCCATCACGATCCGCAACGCCTTGGACACGTTGTCGAAATTGTAGAGCGGCTCGCCCATCCCCATCATGACGATGTTTGACAGCGCGCGTTCGTAGATCGTCGGGCGTTCGGCCGTGGGCCATTCCGACAAATGGTCCCGCGCCAGCATGATCTGGCCCACGATTTCGGTCGGGCCGAGATTACGGACCAGGCGCTGGGTCCCCGTGTGGCAGAAACGGCAGTTGAGCGTGCAGCCGACCTGGCTCGAGACGCAGAGAGTGCCCCGGTCCTCCTCGGGAATATGCACGCATTCGACCTCGTTGCCGTCGGCCAGGCGAAGCAGCCACTTGTGCGTCCCATCGACGGATCCCAGGTCCCGGGCGATCCGGGGTCGCGCGACAACGAAACGCTCGGCGAGCTTCGCCCGCAGCGTCTTGGATATGTTCGTCATGGCGTCGAAATCGGTGACACCGCGCCCATACACCCACTGAAAGAGCTGGTCGGCGCGAAAGCGCGGCTCACCCATCTCGGCGAAGGCGGCCTCCATGTCGGCACGGTCCATGCCGATGAGGTTCACCGGCCCGGACGGATCGGCGGCAGGTGCGGAAAAGGCTTCAGGGTTGATCGGCATGGCGATCAGATAGGCCGGACACACAGCAAACGCAACATCACGCTGACCCATATCAATGCCGGCTCACCGGAATTCGGGAAGTCTGGAGACAAATCCAAAGGAGAGGTTCGATGAACCACAAGCACCGGAAAACGCTCCACGCACTGTTCGCGCATCCCGTGAGCGCCAACATCTCTCCCAAGGCCGTGCACGCGGTCCTCGGCGAACTTGGCGGCGAACTGGAGGACCGGCACGGGGGCCGTGTCGGGGTTCACCTCAACGGCCACTTCGCGGAGTTTGCGCATCCGCACCACTCGCTGCATCCCGACGAGGTTCGCCAGGTGCGCAAGTTTATCGAGGATGCCGGAATCGATCCCGAACGCGACTACCCGCTCTAGGACGAGCTGTCAGCTCCGCCCGCAGGCCTTGTTGATGGCACTGTGGGCCGCGCTGGTGCCCTTCAGGGAATAGGAATCGGTCGTCGGGTTGCCGCGACTCGACGTGCCCTTGACCGTCATCCGCGAGCCCGCGCGCAGGGCTGCGACGACGGCCCGGTCGTCCGCCGCCTTGTAGGTCCAGGCGCTCTCGTCACGTGTGAACAGGGCCCAGGAGTTGCCGCCGATCTGGATCTCGGCCTCGGTGTCGGGCTTGAACGGGTAGCCGATATCGACCTGGACCACGTCGAATTCCTTCTGCTCCGGGCGATGCCAGACGAGAAAGAAGATCTCGCCGCGCCGCGAGCGCAGGCTCGCCTCCTTGGGCTTGGAGACCATGTAGCAGAAGCGGTTGGCGCCATTGCCGCGGGTGTAGGCGTCCCAGTCGCCGAACCGGCCGATCAGTTCCGCGTCCTGCGCCTGTGACGGGGCCGCTGCCAGGCCCGCCGCGCCGGCGGCCAGCAGCGCGAGCATGAAAGTCAGGAAACGTGCGCGCATCATCCGTCCCACCTACCAAGGCCGATTGAGTCCCGCCAAGCGGCTTCAGGCCCAATCCTTCGTCTTCGTTCGGTCGTGCTCAGGCCTTGTCCCGGTCCCGCAGGACCGGCCCGCCATGAACGTGCTCCGGCAGCGGCTCGACGGGCCCGCCCGGCGTCAAAGGCCGGGCCGGGAACCGGCCGAGCGTCAACGTCCGGTCGTACATGACGATCGCCGCCGCCAGCCCGACATTCACGCAGAATCGTGTCGGAATCTTGACGACGTGCGCACAGCGCGCCGTCAGCTCCGGCGACA
>JAEPNS010000127.1:0-349 GCA_017643325.1 Alphaproteobacteria bacterium
TGTGCCTGACCATGGAGATTCCCGAGGACCGTTCCTGGGTCGAGTACGAGCTCCGGCCCGACGCGAAATGGCACGACGGAACGGCGATCACGCCGGCCGACGTCATTTTCTCCTTCAACGCGCTACGGGAGAAAGGCGCGCCCTTCTACCGCTTCTACTACCGCGACGTGAGCAAGGTGGAGCAGACCGGCGAGCGCAAGGTAAAGTTCACCTTCGGCGACGTGCAGAATCCGGAACTGGCGCTGATCGTCGGGCAGCTGACGATCCTTCCCGCGCACTACTGGGAATCGCGCGATATCTCCAAGCCGACGCTGGAGGTTCCGCTGGGCAGCGGTCCCTACCGGATTGC
>JAEPNS010000127.1:359-3811 GCA_017643325.1 Alphaproteobacteria bacterium
CTACGAGCGGGTGCCGGAATATTGGGGCCGCAACCACCCGACCAACATCGGGCGGAACAACATCGACACGCTGCGCTTCGAGTACTTCCGCGACCCCGGCGTCTCGCGCATCGCGCTCGTGTCCGGCGATATCGACCGCATGCGCGAGAATTCGTCCAAGTCGTGGGCGACGGAATACACCGACACCAAGCCGGTCCAGGACGGCAAGCTCATCCTCAAGGAATTTCCCCACGAGCGCACGGCACCCATCCAGGGCTTCGTGTTCAACCTGCGCAAGCCCATGTTCCAGGACCGGCGTGTGCGCGAGGCGCTGACACTCGCGTTCGATTTTGAGTGGTCCAACAAGAACCTTTTCTATGACGCCTACACACGCACCGACAGTTACTTCGACAACTCCGACCTCGGCAGCCGCGGGTTACTGAAGGACGCGGGCACGGAGGAGCGGGAAATCCTCGAACGCTTCCGCGGCCGTCTGCCGGACGAGGTCTTCACCGCGGTCTACGAACCGCCCGCCACGGACGGGTCCGGCGCACGCGGCCTGCGACAGAACCTGCGCACGGCCGCGAAGCTGCTCGACGAGGCCGGCTGGGCGGTGCAGAACGGAAAGCGCGTCAGCCCACAGACCGGCGAGCCCTTCAGGTTCGAGATCCTGCTTTCAAGCCCTGCCTTCGAGCGGGTCGCCCTGCCCTTCGCCCGCAACCTCGAACGGCTCGGAATCGAGGCCGAGGTGCGACTCGTGGACTCCTCCCAGTACCAGAGGCGTGTCGAGGAGTTCGACTACGATATGATCAACGGTATCTGGGGCCAGTCTGAATCGCCGGGCAACGAGCAGCTCGAATACTGGTCGAGTGACGCCGCGGGACGCTCCGGGTCCCGCAACTTCATCGGGATCGAGGATCCGGTGATCGACGAGCTGATCGAGCTAGTGGTCACGGCGCCGAACCGCGACAGCCTGATCCAGCGCACCCGCGCGCTCGACCGGGCGCTCGTGTGGGGCAAGTACGTCATCCCCCATTGGCACATCACCACCGACCGCCTGATCTACTGGGACCGTTATGGAATCCCTGAGGTCGTGCCGCGCTCGGGCGTCCAGCTCGACACCTGGTGGATCGATCCCGAGAAGGCCGCCGATATCCGCGCCTATCGCGGCGACCGGTAGCGTCGGCGCGGACGGACGCGATAGGTTGTCCGCATGCGCCTGAATCGCGACACCGCTCCCCGCACCCTGTCCGCCGGAGGCAGCACCGGCCGCCGACGCATGGCTTGCCGGAACGAGTCCGGTTCCGGCAGCGTTGATGTGGGTGCCCGCCCGAACCGGCCCGGCCGCCCGGACTGACCGCCCATGCTTGCCTATATTATTCGCCGGCTGCTCCTGATCGTCCCGACCCTGTTCGGCATAATCCTGCTGAACTTCGTCATCGTGCAGTTCGCGCCCGGCGGCCCGGTCGAGCAGATGATCGCGCAGGTCCAGGGCACCGCCGTGGACGCGACGTCGCGCGTGTCCGGCGGCGTCGGCGACGCCGGGCAGAATCTCGACCAGCTCCAGGCCGACACGTCGACGAGTTTCGAATCCAAGTACCGTGGGGCGCGCGGACTGCCGCCGGAGTTCATCGAGGAGCTCGAACGGATGGTCGGCTTCGACAAGCCGCCCCACGAGCGTTTCCTGCTGATGCTCGGGAACTACCTGCGCTTCGACTTCGGGGAGAGTTTCTTCCAGAGCCGACCGGTCGTGGACCTCGTTCTGGAGAAATTGCCGGTCTCGATCACCATCGGTTTCTGGACGACGATTTTCCTTTACGGCATCTCGATCCCGCTGGGGATCGCCAAGGCCGTGCGGGACGGCACCAAATTCGACGCCTGGACCAGCGCCATCGTGATCGGCGGCAACGCGCTGCCGTCCTTCCTGGTCGCCATCCTGGGTATCCAGCTCTTCGCCAGCGGCAACTTCGTGGACTGGTTCCCGCTGCGCGGCCTGACGTCGGACAATTTCGACGAGCTGAGCCTGCTCGGCCAGATCGCGGACTATTTCTGGCACATCGCGCTGCCCATCGGCGCGCTGGTCATCGGCGGCTATGCGGCGATGACGATGCTGACGAAGAATTCCTTCCTCGACCAGATTTCCCAGCAGTATGTCATCACCGCCCGGGCCAAGGGCCTCGAGGAGCGCCGGGTGCTCTACGGGCACGTGTTCCGCAACGCGATGCTGATCGTGATTTCCGGTTTCCCGGCGGCGTTCCTGTCGATCCTGTTCGGCGGCGCCCTCTTCATCGAGATCATCTTCTCGCTCGACGGGCTGGGCCTGCTCGGCTTCGAGGCGGTGCTGAATCGCGACTACCCGATCGTGTTCGCGACGCTCTACGTCTTCGGCCTGATGGGGCTGCTCATCAAGCTGGTGACCGACCTGACCTATGTGCTGGTCGACCCGCGGATCGACTTCGAGAGCCGGGAGGTCTGACGTGGACACCGTCACGCCATCGCGCCCCGCCGGCCCGACACAGGACCCGCCCGACACGGGCAGCCAGGCAAGCACGTTCCTCGGTTTCACGATCACCCCGCTGACTGCGCGGCGGCTGGCGAACTTCCGCGCGAACCGGCGCGGCTACTGGTCGCTCTGGATCTTCCTGGCGCTCTTCTTCTTTTCGCTGTTCGCGGAATTTATCGCCAACGACAAGCCGCTGATCGTCCGTTACGACGGCGGCTTCTACATGCCGATCTTCAACGCCTACCCGGAGACCACCTTCGGCGGTGATTTCGAGACCGAGGCTGATTACACCGATCCGTTCGTGGTCGAGCTGATCGAGGAAAAGGGCTGGCTGCTGATGCCGCTGATCCCCTACAGCTTCGACACCCCGGTGACCGACCTGCCGAGCCCGGCCCCCTCGCCGCCGACGGCACAGAACTGGCTCGGCACCGACGACCAGGCGCGCGATGTGACCGCGCGGCTGATCTACGGGTTCCGGATCTCCGTCCTGTTCGGCATCACGCTGACGGTGTTCGCCAGCATCATCGGCGTGATCGCGGGCGCGGTGCAGGGCTATTACGGCGGCTGGGTCGACCTCTCGTTCCAGCGCTTCATCGAGGTATGGGAAGGCATGCCGTTCCTGTTCGTGCTGCTGATTGTCGCCAGCCTGTTCGTACCGGGCTTCTGGACGCTGCTGTTCATCATGCTGCTGTTCAGCTGGACGAACCTCGTCGGCGTCGTGCGCGCGGAGTTCCTGCGCGCGCGCAATTTCGACTATGTGCGCGCCGCCCGGGCGCTGGGCGTGCGCAACCGCGTCATCATGTTCCGCCATGTGCTGCCGAATGCGATGGTCGCCACCATCACCTTCCTTCCGTTCACGCTGGTGGCCGGACTGACCGCGCTGACCGGGCTCGACTTCCTCGGCCTCGGGCTGCCGCCGGGCTCTCCGTCGCTGGGCGAGCTGCTGAAGCAGGCCAAGGAGAATTTCACG
>JAEPNS010000127.1:3821-8498 GCA_017643325.1 Alphaproteobacteria bacterium
GCTGACATTCGCGGCGTTTTTCTCGATCATGATCATGCTGATGCTCGTGGTGTTCGTCGGCGAGGCGGTGCGCGACGCCTTCGACCCGCGCAAGCAGATCTCCGGAGACACAGGCTGATGGCGGACCCGCTTCTCAAGGTGGACAACCTCTCGGTCGATTTCTCGACGCCGGGCGGCGTGATGCACGCCGTGAAAGGCGTGTCCTTCGAGGTCGCCAAGGGCGAGACCCTTGCGCTGGTCGGTGAGTCGGGATCCGGGAAATCTGTCAGCGCACTGTCGATCCTGCAGCTCCTGCCCTACCCCGTGGCGCGGCACCCGGGCGGATCGATCACCTTCGAGGGCACGGAATTGCTCGGCGCCCCGGACGCGACGCTGCGCAGCATCCGCGGCAACGACATCGCGATGATCTTCCAGGAGCCGATGACCTCGCTGAACCCGCTGCACAACATCGAGAAGCAGATCAACGAGGTCCTGTTCGTCCACAAGGGGCTCTCGAAGCCCGCGGCCCGAGCGCGCACACTGGAGCTGCTCAAGCTGGTCGGACTGGCGGACGCCGAGAAGCGGCTCAACGCCTATCCACATGAACTGTCCGGCGGCCAGCGGCAACGCGTGATGATCGCAATGGCGCTCGCCAACGAACCGAAGCTGCTGGTCGCCGACGAGCCGACCACCGCGCTGGACGTGACCATCCAGGCGCAGATCCTCGAACTGCTCGACGACCTGAAGCAGAAGTTCGGCATGTCGATGCTGTTCATCACCCACGACCTGGGGATCGTCCAGAAGATGGCCGACCGGGTGTGCGTGATGAACCAGGGCGAGATCGTCGAGCACGGCCCGACGCGGCAGATCTTCGAGTCCCCGTCGCACGCATATACCAAGCACCTGCTCGACGCCGAACCGTCGGGCACGGCGCTGGCGCCCGCGAACGATGCCCCGCGCATCGTCCACACCGACGACCTCAAGGTCTATTTCCCGATCAAGGCAGGCGTCATGCGCCGCACCGTCGACCATGTGAAGGCCGTCGACGGGATCACCGTCGAGGTCCGCGAGGGCGAGACGGTCGGCGTGGTCGGCGAATCCGGGTCCGGCAAGACGACGTTGGGCCTCGCGATGCTGCGGCTGATCTCCTCGGACGGCCCGATCGAGTTCGACGGCCGGCAGATCGAGGACCTCCAGACCAAGCAGCTGCGCCCGCTGCGCCGGGAGATGCAGGTGGTCTTCCAGGACCCCTACGGATCGCTGAGTCCTCGGATGTCGATCGCGCAGATCATCGAGGAGGGGCTGAAGGTCCACGGCATCGGCGCCACCGCCGCCGAACGCGACCAGATGATCGTCACCGTGATGCAGGAGGTCGGCCTCGATCCCGCAACGCGGCATCGCTACCCGCACGAGTTTTCCGGCGGCCAGCGCCAGCGCGTCGCGATCGCACGCGCGCTCGTGCTGCGCCCCAAGTTCATCGTGCTCGACGAGCCGACATCGGCGCTCGACCGCTCGGTGCAGGCGCAGATCATCGACCTGCTGCGCGACCTGCAGGAGAAGTACAAGCTCGCCTATCTGTTCATCAGCCACGACCTGAAGGTCGTGCGGGCGATCTCCAACCAGGTGATCGTCATGCGCAACGGCAAGGTTGTCGAGCAGGGCCCGGCGGACCAGATCTTCGATGCTCCGCGGGAGGACTACACCAGGGCGCTGATGGCCGCGGCTTTCGACCTTGCCGCGGTCGGCGCCGGCGAGGCGGTCGCCACCTGACCCTGCACCCATGGCCGTCCTGATCATCGCGAAGAACGACCGGCCCGACTGGTGGGCGGACCAGCTTCGCCGCAACGATCCGTCGCTGGACGTGCGGGTCTGGCCCGACGCCGGCGACCCGGCCGATATCGAGTATGCGCTGGCCTGGAAGCCGCGCCCCGGCGAGCTGGCGAAGTACCCGAACCTGAAGGCCGTGTTCTCGCTGGGCGCCGGCGTCGACCATCTCTTTTCGGACCCCGAGTTCCCGGCCGGGGCCGCCGTCTCGCGGGTGATCGACCCGTACCTGACCGCGGGCATCCGCGAATACGTGCTGCTGCATGTGCTGCGCTACCACAAGAACCAGCCCGCACTGGACATGCAGCAGCGCGAGCATGTGTGGGACGATCGCGGGCACGAACTGAAGCAGGCCGACGAACGCAGGGTCGGCATTCTCGGCCTCGGCGAGCTCGGGACGGCATCGGGAAAGGCCCTCGCGGCACTGGGTTTCGATGTGGCGGGCTGGAGCCGGTCGCCGAAGGACATTCCGGGTATTGCCTGCCACCACGGGCCCGACGGTCTCGACGAACTCGCGGCGCGCACCGATATCCTGGTGTGCCTGCTGCCGCTCACGCCGGAAACGGAGGGCATCCTCAACGCCGGGCTGTTCGCGAAGCTGCCCGCGGGGGCATACCTGATCAACGCCGGGCGCGGCGGTCACCTCGTCGAGGACGACCTGATCCCGGCGCTCGAGTCCGGACGCCTCGCCCATGCCACGCTGGACGTGTTCCGCAACGAGCCGCTTCCCCGCGATCATCCCTTCTGGGACCATCCCCGGATCACGGTGACGCCGCACAATGCCTCGATCACGGACCCGCGGTCCGTCGCGCGCCAGATCGCCGACGGCATCGCCGCCATCGCGCGGGGCGAACCCGTGCCGAACGCGGTAGATCGCGAACTGGGGTACTGAGACCCCCGCCGCAGACGCTGACTGAGCCCTCACCCAGAGCCTGACGAAGGGCGAGGGCGACACCCTCATCCTTCGACAGGCTCAGCATGAGGTCGTTTCGAGATGGCCGGGTCAAGCCCGGCCGTGACAATTGAGTGGAGCCGTCAGGCCAGCTCGATATTCACCCACTTCTGGAACGCGGGGTCGCCCGAGAAGGAATCGTACCACCGCCGGATGTTCGGCGCGTCGACGCGCTCGATGTCGAGGTTGAACCAGCGATGGGCAATCGGCGCGATGGGGATGTCGGCCAGGCTGAAGGCGTCACCCGCGACATAGGCGTTGTCGGCGAGCTGGCCTTCGAGCACTTCCATCGCCGCGTTCCACTGGACGAGGGCCGCGTCGATCGCGTCCTGGTTCCGGTCTTCCGGCTTGGTCCGCACCATCCCGATGAACACCGGCACATGGCGCGGCGCAAGCAGTGACAGTTCCCAGTCCATCCAGCGCTCGATGATCTGCCGCGTGGTGAACCCGGACGGGTAGAGGTCGCTTTTCGACTGGCGTGCGAGATAGCGGATGATGCTGTTGGATTCCCACATCACGAAGTCGCCGTCGATCACCACGGGCACACGCCCGTTGGGGTTCATGGCGAGGTATTCCGGCGAATCATTGCGCCCGAAGGCCCCGCCGATCTCGTTGTCGTGCTCGTAGGCGCGGTTCTGGTGGTCGCAGAACCAGAGCACCTTCTGCACGTTGGTAGACGTGGCGCGTCCCAGGATTTTCAGCATGTTTTTCAAGCTCCCCAAAAACGGAAAGGGCCGCGACGAACGCGGCCCTTCCATACTAGACGGTTCGACGTATGCGCCGAAGGCTACTCGGCGGCCTGCGCGAGATCGTGGCCGGCGTTGGCCGTGATCTCGTCGAGGGCCGGCTTCACCACCGCGTTGAACTCCTCCATGTTCTTGATGACCTTCTCCTTGGGCATCTGCGCATAGTGGTAGATCAGGGTGATGTACTCGGCCGGCATGTTCTCCCACTGTGCGACGAGCTGGTCGCGGACCGACTCGGCGGTGCCGATGCAGTAGAGGCCGGAATCGAGCATCGAGCCGATCACATCGGCCTCGTCGAGCTTGCGGCGGCCCATGGCGGCGTAGAAGTTCTTCCAGATGTCGAAGTCATGCGCCATGACCGCGTCGACGGCCGCATCGTAGCTCTCGGCGATCTGCAGCCAGCGCACGATGTTCTGGTTCTGGCCCGGCTTCCAGTCGAACCCGGCCTTCGCGGCAGAATCGGCATACTGGTGGCCGAGTGGCGCCAGTGTGTCGATGTTGGTGAAATAGGTCGGGATGAATCCCATCTTCGCCGCGTAGTCGATCGTCTCGGGGCTGCCGCTGCCCGACACAAAGACCGGCGGATGCGGGTCCTGGTAGGGCGCCGGGCAGACCGACACGTTGACGACATTGTTGTCCTCGTCGACCTCGTCGAGTGCGCCGAGGCGCTGGGTCACGCCGGTATGGGCAAGCTGCCAGTCGTCGACGCCGGTGTCGCCCGGATACGGGATCTGCCAGACCTTGCCCTTGTGGTTCATCGAATCCTGGGTCCAGGCCTTCAGCACGATCTCGATGTTCTCCTCGAAGACATCGCGGTTGTGCTGGTCGTTGGCGACGTCCTTGTCGGTGATCGACATGCCCTTCTGGGCGAAGCCGGCGCCAACCGCCGTGTCATTGTTCTTCGCTGCCGTGGGCGACTTGGTCGACGTGGTACCGTAGTGCTGTCCGAACACGTTCGTCCAGCGGCTCTGGTATCCACGCGCGAAGCCGACAAAGCTGCGGCCCTGGGTCAGGTGATCGATGATCGCCGTTTCCTCGGCAACCCGGATCGGGTTCTGGATGCTCATCACGTAGCCGAGCTGGCCGACGCGAACGTTCTTGGTGATGGCGGCCCAGTAGGCGTCCATGATCGCGGGCGCCGGCCCGACCTCATAGCCTTCCGACCAGAAATGATGC
>JAEPNS010000128.1:0-308 GCA_017643325.1 Alphaproteobacteria bacterium
GATCTCTGCCACCGTGTAGCGCGGGGTGATGTGCTGGGGGCAGTTCCAGTCGAGCGCGGCGACATCGATCAGGAACCCGCGCTCCACCTGCGCCGGGTATTCCTCATGTTGGAGCTCACGCAGCACCACGCCGCTCTCCGCGCCGACGATCCGCGCATGGCCGAGCACCTTCAGCCGCGCCTGGTTGGGGTAGTCCATCAGGATCAGCGAGACTCTGTCGTCCTGCAGCAGGTTGCCGGTGCTCACGAACTGCCGGTTGCCGCGGAAATCGGCGAAGCCCAGCGTCGTCTCGTCGAGCACCTTGAGGA
>JAEPNS010000128.1:318-8468 GCA_017643325.1 Alphaproteobacteria bacterium
CCGCGGTGCTGCACATAGGGCCAGCCGGTCTCGCCGACGCTTGCCATGTAGAAGCTGTCGCGTGCGGCGATGAACGCGGCCTCCCTTGCACCGATCGTCTGCGGGCCGTCCAGCTTCTCCTCGAGCCGCGCGTAGCTGGCCCGGCTGCCGTCCGCCTCCTGCAGCGCCCTGACGCGCGGGGTGAACGCGATCTCTGCGAAATGCCCTGTGGCCATCATGCCCTCCGGAGTTCGGTGTGGTCTCTGGCGATGAATATGGCGGCTGCGCGGAAAATAATAATATGGCAAATTCGAAACATATTATTCCGAAAAGGGTAATGATCATGGACCGGTTCCGCGAGCTCGAGGCCTTCGTCGCCGTAGCCGATGCGGGCAGCTTCGTCGGCGCGGCCCGGGCGCTCGGGCTGTCGCCGCCCGCGATCACGCGGATGGTCGCCGGGCTTGAGGAACGGGTCGGGAGCCGGCTGTTCAACCGCACGACCCGTGCCGTCCGGCTGACCGAGCCCGGCGCGGCCTTCGTCGAGACCGCGCGGCGGCTGCTGGACGACCTCGCCGCGGCGGAGCAGGACGTCGCCGGACGCCAGGGGGCGCCGACGGGCACGCTGTCGCTGACCGCGTCGATGACCTTCGGGCGCGGCGTGCTCGCGCCGGTCGTATCGGACTTCCTCGCCGCCGAGCCGCAGCTGCGGGTCTCGATGCTTCTGATCGAGCGGCTCGTGGACCTGGTCGACGAGGGGGTGGACCTGGCCGTACGGATTGGCGCACTGCCGGACTCCTCCCTGGTCGCGCGGCGGGTCGGGACGGTGCGCAAGATGCTGGTGGCGAGTCCGGGCTACCTCGCCGCGCGCGGCACGCCCCGCGCCATGCCTGACCTGGCCGGCCACGCCGTCATTGCCTTCACCGGGATCGTGCCGGACATGCGATGGGCCTGGCGCGAGGGCGGGCGCGCGAAGTCTGTGCCACTCGCCGCGCGCTTCGAGGTGAACGACGCCGTCACCGCCATCGCCGCCGCCGAGGCCGGGCAGGGGATCACCGGGGTCTATTCCTACATGGTCAGCGATGCCCTCGCCGCCGGGCGGCTGGTCCCGGTGCTCGACGAATTCGCGCCGGAGCCCGTGCCGGTGCAGTTCGTCTACCCGCAGGGCCGCTTCCTCGCCCCCAAGGTCCGCGCCTTCCTCGACTTCGCGGTTCCCCGGCTGGAGCGTGAATTGTCTGCGCGCCACTCGGTCGTCACCCCTGCGGAAGCAGGGGTCCATTGACTCAGGCGGTTGCCCGGGCGGGCGTCGGCGTTAATGGGTCCCTGCTTTCGCAGGGACGACGAGTCCTGGTGTCGTCGCCGCCGCGCGCTTCCCGGCTGCCCGCCCGCCTCAGTCGTAAAACGCGATGGTCCGCGTCTCGATGGACTGGCGCGGTGCGGCGTCGGCGGGGCTGGTGGGGTCGTCGAAGGCCGAGTGGGCGGTCCAGCGGGCGCGGCCGTCGGTCTCGCTGTCGAAGCACTTCAGCAGGATGACCTCGTCCGGCGTCATGTCCGGGAAGTACAGCCAGCGGTGCGCCGGGTTGTAGCGGGTGCGGTGGATCTCGCCGACCCGGTCGGAATAGACCAGGTCCATCAGCACCATGTCGTCCTCCGCCAGCGACTGCCACTCGCAGATGCCCAGCGGCGCCTCCTCGACCGTGCCGGCGATCGAGCGCCACACGTTGATGTAGACGTAGCGCTTCTTGAGCATCTCCTCCGCCTCGTCGGGCGGCAGCAGGTCGCGGATGCGCTGCGGGCCGGACTTGTCCGTATAGTCGTTGTGGACGATGCGCACCGGCTCGCGCAGCTTCTCGGTGCGCCGCCTGTCCTCGTCGGCGACGCGCAGGGTGTGGTCGAACACCAGCACCTTCGACGCGCCGGTCGCGGCCTTTACCAGCCGCTCGACCTCGGGGTTGTAGACATTCTCGATCTGGGCCTGGTCCTGGAAGTCGGTGACAGCGGTGGTGTCGCGCACGAAGGCGAGGCCGTTGCGGTCGAGCGTGAGATCGTCGGCGATCGCGCGCGCGTCGTAGACGGGCACGACCCGGGGGTCGGGCACCTCGTCGCGCCGGTTCGATTCCCCCATCTCGGCGATATAGGTGACCGGCCGCTTCTCGCTGTCGTCGACATAGTTCATCGTCGCCTCGACGAACGGCAGGTCCTTGATGTTCTCGGCGGGCTGTCCCATCGCGCGCTCCTTCTTTCCGGTTCCCTGAAAATAGGCCGCGGCGGGCCGCTGTCGAGCATGAATTTGCCGCAGCGTCGGCATGCGACGCCCGCTGTGGCCAAATCCCGGGCGACCGGCTAGAGGAAACCCATGGAAGACACCGATGTCCTGATCGCCGGCGGCGGGCCGGTGGGGCTGATGACGGCGCTGGAGCTGTCGCGCTTCGGCGTGCGCGCGATCCTCGTGAACGACGCGCCGGAGACCGCGCTGCATCCCAAGGCCAACGCCATCAACGCGCGCTCGATGGAGCATTTCCGCCGGCACGGGGTCGCGGCGACGCTCCGCCCGGCGGCGCTGCCGCCCGACCACCCGACCGACGTCTGCTACGTCACGCGCCTGACGGGGCGCGAGATCGCGCGGCTCGAGATGCCGTCCTGGGAAGAGGCGGTCGCGCAGGCCCGCGCAGGCACCAACCCCTACGACTGCGCCGAGCCGCCGCACCGCTGCTCGCAGGTCTACCTGGAGGCGATCCTCCGTGACGCGGCGTCGGCGCGCGACGGGATCGACGTGCGCTTCGCCCAGCGGATGGAATCCTTCCGGCGCACGGACGACGGGATCGTCGCCGAGGTCCGCGACCTGGCGGCGGACCGCGTCTACGAGGTTTCGGCCCGGCACCTTATCGGGGCGGACGGCGGGCGCGGGCTCGTCCGGCGCACGCTCGGCATCCGCTACGCGGGCGAGGGCGGCGTGTCGCGCAGGATGATGGGCGGCGCGATGATGGCGACCCTGTTCGAGACGCCGGACCGCGACGCGTGGCTGACGATCGGCCGCGCCTGGCAGTACTGGGTGATCGCGGCGGACGTGCGCGCGCTGCTGGTCACCGTGGACGGGGCCGAGCGCTTCGTGATGCTCACGCGCATCCCCGACGACACGGACCCGGCCGATGTCGACGACCACGCGCTGCTCGCCCGGGCCGCCGGGCGGCCGGTGGACGCGCGGATCGTGCTGCGCCAGCCCTGGACGGCGGGGCACGCGCTGCTCGCGGACTCCTACGGCGGCGACCGGGTCTGGCTCGCGGGCGACGCGACCCACCTGTTCACGCCCACCGGAGGCCTCGGCATGAACACCGGTGTCGACGACGCGGTGAACCTGGCCTGGAAGGTCGCCGCCGACGTGAACGGCTGGGGCGGGGCCAACCTGCTCGCCACCTACGAGGCCGACCGCCGGCCTGTCGGCGCGCGGAACCTGAACTTCGCGCGCGGCTTCGCGGAATCGGTGGGGACGTTCGACGTCGATCCCGTCATCGAGGAGGAGTCCCCGGCGGGCGACGCCGAGCGCGCACGGATCGGCGCGCATCTGGCCGAGCACGGGCGGCGCGAGTTCGTGATCCCCGGCATCGTGCTGGGCGTGCGCTACGAGGGCTCCGCGCTGGTGACGCCAGACGACACTGCCGGCGACACGCCCGCCCCGCCCGACGACGCTTACGACTATGTCGCCACCTCGCGGCCCGGCCACCGCGCGCCCCATGTCTGGCTGGCCGGCGGCGACGCGCTGTGCGACCGCTTCGCCGACGGCTTCACGCTGCTGCGCACAGACCCCGGCGCCGACGCCGACCCGTTCGTCGAGGCCGCTGCCGCGTGCGGGATGCCGCTTGAGGTGCTGGATATCGCCGAAGCGCCGGTGCGCGACCGCTACCCGCGGGCGCTGACGCTGGTCTTCCCCGACGGCCATGTCGCCTGGCGCGGCGACGATGCGACGGGAGCCGCCGCCATCCTCGACCGCGCGCGCGGGGCGTGAGGCGTCCTGAACGTCGCTTTCTCCTCGGTCGTCACCCCTGCGAAAGCAGGGGTCCATTGACTCAGGCGGTTGCCCGGTCAGGCATCGGCGATAATGGATTCCTGCTTTCGCAGGAATGACGAATTTTCTTGTTTCTACCGGCGTGCGTTTCCAACCCCTGTCACCCCTGCGCCCGCCCTCGCGCATTGCGCGTTGGCGGAAACACGAGCAGGGGTCCATTGACTCAGGCGGTTGCCCGGTCAGGCATCGGCGATAATGGATTCCTGCTTTTTTATCCGCCATAGCGCGAAGCGCAGCGGTAGGCGCAGGAATGACGAATTTTCTTGTTTCTACCGATGTGCGTTTCGACGCCTCTCACACCGCCGCGCTCGGCCGGGCCTTCACCCGCTCGAACCAGGCGCGTGCGTGCGTCGCCTCCTCGGGCAGCGTGAGCTTCAGCCAGCCCGCGAAGTCGACCGCGACGAAGGCCATGATGTCGGCGGCGGAGAAACCGTCACCCGCGAGATGGTCCCGGTCGGCCAGCGTCGCATCGAGCAGTTCGAAGAATTGCCCGACGCGGCGCTTGCCGCGTTCGCCCAGTTCGGGGATCTGCGCGTGGTTGTGCGGCCCGGGCAGCGCCCGGTCCTTCAGGCCCTTCGCCGTGTTGCGCAGCGCCTCGCCGACGGCGAAGAAGCCGTCCTGCTCGGCGCGCCAGGCCCAGTCGGCGACGAGGGCGCGTTCGCGCGCGTCGCGGCCCAGCAGGGCCGGGTCCGGGTGGACCTCCTCCAGGTAGCGCCAGCAGCCCTGGGTGGTCAGGAAGCGGGTGCCGTCGTCGGCCTCGAGCACCGGCACGGTGCAGAACGGGTTGATCGCGCGGAAGGCGTCGCCGAGCTGTTCCTCCTCGCGCAGGTTCACCTCGACCGTCTCAATCGCGTCGGTGAGGCCCTTCTCGGCGATGAACATGCGCACGAGCCGGGGGCTCGGCGCGGTGGCGCAGTCGTAGAACTTCATCGGTCGGCTCCGGTCGGGTCGCGGGCCGTACAGCTTACGGCACGTGCCCCGCGGCGCAAGCCGGGGCGCGGCGCGCGGCGCGGCCTGCCGGTCAGGCGCCGCCGAGCTGGTCGAGGATCTGCCGGTCGTAGCGGTTGAGGCTGTCGCGGTCGCCGCCGGTCCCCTGACCTGAAGGGGCGGTGGCGCAGGCGGCGAGGGTGAACGCGGCGGCGAGGAGCGCGGCGCGCGCCATGGTACGGGAACGCGAGCGGTTGATCATGGACCGGGAGTTAGGCGCGCGCGCTCCGGAGGCCAGCCACGATCCGGTGATCGCCGCATCCGCGATTTGTGCCCGGCCCGACAGGTCAGTGCCGTCCCGCGGGCCATAACCGGCTGGAATACCGAGGGAAAATACAATGGCACCCAAAAAATTTGTGCCTGAACGAAAAAAATAACACCGAAAAATGCCAGTCTATAAGTTTTTGAGCACAATTTTCTGGACTCCGGAAAAAATAGTCATAAAGTCATGTTGAATTCTGCAATTCACACATGAAGAGTGTGTAATATGAACAACTTTCCGGCCTTCATGAAGGTCCGCGGCCGGCGCGTGGTCCTCGTCGGCGGCGGCGATGCGGCGGTGGCCAAGGCGCGGCTGCTGATCGCCGCGGGCGCCGACCTCGCCGTGATCGGCGCCGACCCGGCGCCCGCGATCCTCGACCGGGCCGCGGCGGGCGAACTGCATGCGGTCGCGCGGCCGTTCCGCGCCGCCGACGTCCGGGGCGCGGCACTGGTGATCGGCGCGAGCGAAGATGAGGCCCTCGACGCGCGCGTGGCCGAGGCCGCGCGCAAGCACGGCATCCCCGTCAACATCGTCGACCGGCCCGACCTGTCGGACTTCATCGTGCCGTCCATCGTTGACCGTGGCGCGGTCACGGTGGCGATCTCGAGCGACGGGGCGTCGCCCGTGCTGGCGCGCCGGCTGCGCGAGCAGATCGAGACGCTGGTTCCCGCCAACCTCGGCCGGCTCGCCGAATTCCTGCGCAGCTTCCGCGGGGCGGTGAAAGCGAAGATCCATTCCTTCGACGCCCGCCGCCGCCTCTGGGAGGAGGTCATCGACGGCCCGATCGCGCGCGACGTGCTGGCGGGCCGTGAGAGCAAGGCGCGCGAGGCGATGCTGTCACGCATCAACCGCCCGTCGGAGCAACCGTCTTCCGCCGGCCATGTCGCCATCGTCGGCGCCGGGCCGGGCGACCCGGAACTGCTGACGGTCAGGGCCGTCCGCGCGTTGCAGGACGCCGACGTGGTGGTGCACGACCGGCTCGTGGGCGACGGCGTGCTGGACCTGATCCGCCGTGACGCCGAACGCATCTATGTCGGCAAGTCGATGTCGAACCATTCGGTGCCCCAGGACGGCATCAACGACCTGCTTGTCTCGCAGGCGCGTGCAGGGAAACGCGTCGTGCGCCTGAAGGGCGGCGACCCGTTCGTCTTCGGGCGCGGCGGCGAGGAACTCGACGCGCTGCGCGCCGCCGGGATCGAGGCAAGCGTCGTCCCGGGCATTACCGCCGCAACCGGCTGCGCCGCGTCCATCGGTATGCCGCTGACCCATCGCGACCACGCCTCGGCCGTGACCTTCGTGACCGGTCACGGTGTGGATGGGGAACCCGACATCGACTGGAACGCGCTCGCGGGCGAGCGCCACACGCTGGTCGTCTACATGGGCCTGTCCCGCGCGGCATCGGTCGCACAGAAGCTGATCGGCGCGGGCCGTGGTCCGGCGACGCCCGTCGCCATCGTCGAGAACGGGACGCGCACCGACGAGCGCGTGTTTGCGGGCACGCTCGCGACGATGCCCGAGATTGTCAAAACCGCGCGGGTGGGTGCGCCCGCGCTCATTGTGATCGGCGAGGTTGCGGCGCTGGCGGATGCCGCCCGCGATGTGGCCCTGCGCGCGTCCGCGCAAGCTGTCTAGGAGAAACGACATGGCACAGCAGGTGATATCGGCGAACCGGCTCGGCGACGGGCTGGTGGTGTACCTGGCGAGCGACGGTTCCTGGTCCGAGTGGATCTCCCGTAGCGAGATCGCCGCCGACGAGGCCGCGGCCGAAGCGCCGCTCGCCCGCGCGAAGCGGGACGAGGCGGACCGCAAGGTCATCGACCCCTACCTGGTCGAGGTCGCGGAAGTCGACGGCGAGGTGCGCCCGACGAAGTACCGCGAATTCATCCGCGCGACGGGCCCGAGCATCCGGCCCGATCTCAGCAAGCAGAACTACGACCCCGCGTCGGCGGTCTAGGAAGGCAGGGCAAGATGTATCTTTATGACGAAATCGACCAGTCGCTCGTCGACGAGCGGGTCCAGCAGTTTCGCGGCCAGGTCGCGCGGCGCATGAGCGGCGAGCTCTCCGAGGACGAATTCAAGCCGCTGCGGCTGATGAACGGCGTCTACCTGCAGCTCCACGCCTACATGCTGCGCGTCGCGATCCCCTACGGCACCCTGTCGTCCGAGCAGCTGCGCAAGCTGGCGTGGATCTCGAAGAAGTACGACCGCAACTACGCCCATTTCACGACGCGCCAGAACCTCCAGTACAACTGGCCGAAGCTGGAGGACCTGCCGGACATCCTCGCCGAACTGGCGAGCGTCCAGATGCACGCGCTGCAGACGAGCGGCAACTGCATCCGCAACGTGACGGCGGACCAGTTCGCCGGCGTCGCCGCCGACGAGGTCGCCGACCCGCGCATCTATGCCGAGATCATCCGCCAGTGGTCGACCCTGCACCCGGAATTCTCGTTCCTGCCGCGCAAGTTCAAGATCGCCGTGACCGGCTCGGAGACCGACCGGGCGGCCGTGAAGGTCCACGACATCGGGCTGATCGTGAAGCGCAACATCTCCGGCGCGCTCGGCTTCGAGGTGATCGTCGGCGGCGGGCTCGGGCGCACGCCCTTTGTCGGCCCGACGATCCGCGACTTCCTGCCCGAGGAACACCTGCTGTCGTACCTGGAGGCGATCCTGCGGGTCTACAACCGGCTCGGCCGCCGGGACAACATGTACAAGGCGCGGATCAAGATCCAGGTTCACGAGACCGGCGCGGAGGAGTTCACCCGGCTCGTCGAGGAGGAGTGGGCGCATATCCGCGACACGGCGGTGGACCTGCCCGACGGCGAGAAGGAACGTATCGCGACCTATTTCACGCCGCCGCGCTAT